>NQJG01000117.1 GCA_002256465.1 Methylococcaceae bacterium NSP1-1
GCCGCCATCTTCTGCAGGCGCCAACACACAACAATCTTCCTGCTTTAAAGCAGTTAACGTTTCCTCCAGGTCCTGTTCAGTTAATGAAGGGCAATCGCAACCCATTATCAATGCATGCGAGAAGGTATTAAATGCCAGGCAAAAAGCGTTATTCATACGTTCACCTAAATCTACCCCTTTTTGTTGCTGAATATTCACATGCCAGATTTGCGCTGATACTGTAAAAAAAGGATGATCAGTTGATGGCGTACACCAGAGTTGAACAGGGCATAAATTACTTCCTGTCGCCAGTTGCAGTGTTTTGTAAGTGAGTTCAATATGCACCTGCATAGCCTGTTCAGCAGTTAACTCAGTTGTTAAACGAGTCTTAACCTGACCAGCAATCGGAGCTTTGCAGAAAATCATTAATACAGCATCAGGGTATTTATAAGTCATATTCACCGGCGCCGTAGTGTCTTAAAAGGCAAAAGCAACAATTGCGTAAAACCTAACTCGTTTTGCTGACGGAAAGGCTCTAAACCAATAGCCATGGTTGTTTGAGATTGCCGGGGTTCGTCAACATAGGTTTTACAAAGCCTGTCCCAACAGGAAATGGAAAAGCCGTAATTACTGTCTGTTTCTGTCGGAAGGGTTGAGTGATGAATCCGGTGCATATCCGGTGTAATGATCAGCCAGCGTAACTTTTTATCAATCGCTGGCGGAATACTGATGTTGCTGTGATTAAATGTCGCAGCACCGTTGAGAATAATCTCAAAAGCGATAACCGCCCAAGGATTAGCGCCTATCAAATAAATGCATAGCACTTTGTACATCATGGAAATCATGATCTCCAGCGGATGAAAGCGCACCGCTGTGGTGGCATCAAATTCCAGATCGGTATGATGTACTTGATGCAAATGCCAAAGCGGTGGCCATTTGTGCGAAACAATATGTTGGCAGTAAATGGCAAAATCAAGAAATAACAAAGTTACTATAATTGACAACCATTCAGGTGCCGCTAACCAGTTTAAAAAACCCCAGGAATTCTCTGCGGCGTTGCCGGCACTTAGATAAGCAATACCGCCGACTGTTAAACGCATAACAACCATGTTGAAAACGGCGAGACCCAGATTAACCGGCCAGCGTTGTTTACGACTAATCTGTTGCGCTCTTCTGGGGCTGAAATATTCCCAGCAAATCATGATGAAAAAAATGCCCAGCGAGGCTGTTAGACGGATTATTGTTTCCATTATGTCCTATTCTGATATTTAAGATGAATATTGGAGTTGATTTCAGTCGCCCATGGGCGGATAAATCTGTCCTCACAAATCAGTAAATTTGTATGTAGTAAATGCGCCATTAGTATAAAGAAAAGCTAATATTTGCGGATCTGCCCCAAAGAAATAACGCAGGCGTATATTCCACATCAGCAGTATAGTTTTATATATACCGTAGCGCTCCCAGCGTCGACCAGAGCTTATAACTTTGGCTTTCAGACAAATAGGCGGGCTGATTTTCTTTAGCGCTTTACAAATGGCGATATCTTCCATCAAGTTGATTTCAGGATATTGGCCTGCCTTCTCAAATGCCTGGCGTGTAACAAAAATAACCTGATCGCCGGTTGCAATCCCCGTTAATCGCGAGCGCCAATTCATCATTTGTGCAATAACTTTTAACATGAAATGTTTTCCGCTTAATTGAATATCAAAACGTCCCCATTTCCTGCTGCTATTGAGCTTTTGTTGAATCAGTTGTAAAGCGTTTTCGGGTAATGAGGTGTCAGCATGGAGAAATATCAGGACATTCCCGGATGCATATCTGGCGCCATTATTCATTTGTCTCGCCCGGCCTTTATCTGAGGAGACAACCTTGTCGGCCAGGGTTCCGGCAATAACTATTGTATTATCGGTACTACCGCCATCAACAATGATAATTTCACAGTTGCTTCTTAAAGGTTGTAATGCCGATAAACAGGATTCGATTGTTTTTTCTTCATTCAGAGTTGGGATGATGATAGAAAAATTCATTATTTCGAAGCCTGGGTTGAAAAAAGACAGTGGGTTCAGAATTAAGCAATATCGACTAATGCTGGATGGAGTAATTCTATATCGTCAATGCCACGACCTTGTTGCGGTGGTGAATAGGCGCTGTAACTTGAAATAACGGAAGGTTCCAGATAACCTGTGATTTGTTCAAGGTCTGATAGCCGTAGCCCTTGGCGCACAAGATAAGTGATATAGCTATGGCGAATTGCTTCAGCAGTTATTTCTCCCGGATTGGGTAAGCCTGAGTCAACGGCTGCGCATAACAGCGTAGCGGTAAGATCGTCAGATGCTATTGGGTTATCTGCATCCCAGGCTGGATGACCGCCGGATTGTGCAAATAATGCCTTGAGTGAGTTGCTGATACCAAGGGTTCTGGGCATTGAGCCGGCGACAGTGATTGTTGCCATTTCCAAGTCAATCTGACCGGTTTTTAAAGAGGCGGCCTCGTCAAGACTCAGACCGCTGAGCAATAAACTGATCAGTTGCTTGCCTTTGAGATTTGAAGCGTTAAGTAAAATTCTGAGCTGGTGACTGGAAAGCTCCTTGTGCATAGGACTCGCAAGCGCATTGGTTTGTTTTTGTTCTAATGGGATAGCGGCAGTTTTCTGGTAATTAAGCATGTCTGCTGCGGCAGAATTATACATATGAATACCCGAAAGCGTGATAGCTGCTGGTTGTTCCTGTTTCCGAGTTAAATAGTCGAAAATCCATACCGAAAAAAGGCCTAATAATATGGAGCTGACCAAGGCAATAAGCGCATCACGATTGTAATAAGGCCTTATCGGATCGGAAGATATATAGGCACGGTCTATAACCGTAACCTGGGGGTATTTTTCTCTTTGACTGGTTTCGATTTGTACTAAGCGCTCTTGCATGTCACGGTAGAGTTGTTCCAGACCTTCCACATCAGTTTTTAATGCGTCGTGTTCAGCAAATTTTGCTGTAAATGCCGCTGCCTGTTTTTTATGTTCAGCGAGTTGGGCGTGAATTTCTCTAACAGTTTGTTGGGCGGCGGCATAATTATTTTCTGCTTCAGTCAGGACGACACTTTTACCATAATCACGCTTATATTTAATTTCCGCTTCAAGTTTTTTAATTTGTTCCGGGATTAATTTTAAAGTGGGTTGTTTTTTCAAGTAGTCCCGGGTAAATTTTTTATCAAACTCGGCCAGTTTTTCTTGTAGGTCTTGCAGACGTTTCTCCAGATTTTGCAAACTGCCCTGTTCTTGATCAGGAACGACTGCCTCGTCACGGGCAATAGCCGATTTAATTGCATCAAGATTTGCTTTCGCCCTTACTTCATCTTCACTGGCTTTATTAAGGGAGTTATTCAAGCCATTAAGCCGAGCCAGCGGTTCATTTTCATCGCGCCCGGTTGAAGAAATATCATTGATTTTTCTGAAATTTTCAAGCTCAGTTCGCTTCAAATTAATTTTTTCAGCCAGACCCTTCAGTTCGTCTTCAATAATTTGCGTCGTATTACCCGTTAATTTTTTGATTTCTTCAGCCCTGGCATCAAGGTAAACATCAACCCAGGTATTTATGAGCAACGGCAAAAATTCAGGGTCAGTGCCTTCTGCGCGTATCTCAACAAGATTAGTCTCAGCAATGGGTTCGACTGTCAAATAATTTTGAATATCATAAGCAGTTAGTAACTGTACATGACCGGTTGCGGCAGATGCTTTAAGTCGCGACAAGGTTTCGGCAACAAGTTCGTGGCCAAGCAATTTTTGTTTTTGAATGGCGACATGCTGAATATCCGCGGGGCTACTTTCGCGGTCGATAGCGGTCATTGCTGAAGTTAGCAATGTAGCAGCGCTACGGTAAATGGCGGGGCGACTATAGTTGTAAGTCAGGCTAGCGGCAGCGCTAATTAAAAACACCGTGACAAAAATGATGAATCTGTGTGACCGAAACCAGGGCTTTTGACCAAAGTCAGACGGCGTATAGAAACTATCATCTGCAAAAATATCGATTTTCGGTAAATAATTTTTCATAGCTGCATATGTCTTTTTATGGCGAAAACAGACTATGTCATGAAAAACA
>NQJG01000118.1 GCA_002256465.1 Methylococcaceae bacterium NSP1-1
AGCATCAGGCTATACGGTAAACAAGTACGCCAGCAATACTGCCTGATATTGTTGATTCCTGATGAATCCCCGGCAGACATTTCTTCAACAGTATCAACATATTTCCACCAGGACGGCCAGGTCTGGGTATCAATCAGGCATGACCAGACTGCTTCAACAGGTGCAGGGATTAGCCAGGTTGTTGTCAAGGAAAACTGGGGCATGGCGATGATTTTTATCAATAATGGTAATGGTTTAAGTATTAACCGGCCTGACAAGTAGCAGTAATATTCAGCAACAATCAAAACCTTCGGGGGCGGCGTGCACCGATATAGTGTTTTTGCCAATATTGGTTTTTAAGGCTGGAAACCAGCACTCTTCCTGTACGCCGGCTGGGTGCGTGAACAAACTTGTCATTATTGACATAAATGCCGACATGGGAGAACGATTTGCCATTGGTATTGAAAAAAACCAGATCGCCGGAATGCACGTCATTTTTCGGGACTTGCGGCAAAGACAGCGCCATATCCTTTACCGTGCGCGGCAATGTTACAAGCTCAGCGCATAAGTAATGACCGGCGACTGGCTTTGAGGGATAGGCTTTATTTCAGGAACGCTGGCGCAACCGGAAAATAAAACAATAGCTACCGGTATAAGCAACCGGATAAAAAAATAACTATTGGTTTTATTTACTGATGCGTTCATAAACTGGTTTAGATCGCCCCTAGATTAACCACTTCTGCTTAAGTTTTTGTTTATTCAGCGCAAGCCACTGAATGGCGATAATCGGAATCCCGGATTCTATTTTGTTGTTCTCGACCATAAGATAGGCTTCATCAAAATCAACGGCGCGAACTAATATATCCTCGTCTTCGTGATCCAGTCCGTGAATACCGCCGACTTGAGAACTATCGATTTT
This sequence comes from Methylococcaceae bacterium NSP1-1, assembly GCA_002256465.1. Taxonomy (GTDB): domain Bacteria; phylum Pseudomonadota; class Gammaproteobacteria; order Methylococcales; family Methylomonadaceae; genus Methylobacter_C. The sequence goes on from NQJG01000118.1 coordinate 899, forward strand.
GCCGCAAAACAGGGTGATTCGTTCAGCCGAGCAACCAGGCGTTGTGTAAAATTCATTGATGACCATCAGTTCCTGGATTTCGCAGCCTGCTTCCTCCAGTGACTCCCGGTAAGCAACTTCCTCGGCAGTTTCGCCTTCTTCTATGGCACCGGCGACAATTTCCACCAGCCAGGCCCTATCCGGCTGTAAAATGGCGCCGGCCCGGAATTGTTCGATCAGTACAACTTTATCGGCATGGGGGTCATACAAAAGTACGGCAACACAGCTGCCGCGTACGAACAGTTCACGGCTTATTTCCGGGCTCCAGCCGCCTGCAAACAGGGTATGTTTCAAACGGTATTTCTCCATGCGAAAGAACCCCGGATAAACGATTTCCTTCTCAAGAATTTCAAATTCTTTTTTCATGGTTTTCCCTGGTATGAAACTTTATAAATAACGCCGAGCTTATCATCACTAATCAAAAGGCTGCCATCCGGCAGAGTTAAAATATCCACAGGACGCCCCAGCACCTTGCCGTCCCTGGTCAACCAGCCGCTAATAAAATCCTGTTCTGAAACGGGTTTGCCATGGCTAAATTTTATTAAAGCAACGCGATAGCCTTGGGGAACTGTGCGATTCCAGGAACCGTGCTGAGCAACGAATAACTGGTTCTGGTATTCGACCGGAAATTGCTTGCCCTGATAAAAGCGTAATCCTAACGCTGCGATATGCGCTTTAAATTTCCATACGGGAGCGGTAAATTGACTGCATTTTTTATCGGCGGCAAATTCAGGATCAGCAATCTCGCCACCATGGCAATAGGGATAGCCAAAATGTTCCCCTTTAACAGACCATTGGTTAAGTTCATCAGGTGGTTCGTCATCACCTAAATAATCGCGGCCGTTGTCGGTAAAAAACAAGGCGTTCGTCTCGGGTTGCCAATCGAAACCCACCGTATTTCTGATGCCTCTGCCAATAATCTCAAGATCGGTGCCGTCCGGATTGAGTCTGACCAGCGAGGCGTAAATTTCCTTTTCAGGATTACAAATATTGCAGGGAGCGCCGACGGCTGTGTATAACTTGTTATCGGGACCAAAACGCAGATATTTCCAGCCGTGGTGCATGTCTGATGGAAATTGGTCATAGACTACAACGGGTTTAGGCGGGTTAGCCAATTGTTGGATAATATGGTCAAAACGAAGAATACGATTAATGTCTGCGACATAAAGCGATCCGTCCTTGAAGGCTACGCCATTAGGCATATTCAGATTGTCGGCGATGATGTAACGCTGTTCGGCAACCCCGTCGTTATTGCTATCCTGCACCGCATAGACTTTGCCTTCGCGTGCGGTACCAATAAAAATAACTCCGTTATCGCCCAAGGCCAAACTACGTGCATTCGGTACGTTATCAGCATAAACAGATAGTATGAAACCGTCCGGTAAATGCAGTTGTTTTAATACATCCTGATGATTGCCGGATTCGGCAAAACCTATACATGAGTTAAGAAGAAGCAGGAAAAGTGCAATTGCTTTAAAAAAATACATGACAATGACCTTTATAAATAAACTTTGCGATATATTATCACTCTGATAAAAGATTGAATTAATATATTCAATCCCCATATAGATCAAAGATCAACTTACCTGAGGCTATCACCATGATGCGAATTTTTCTTTTTCTGGCAACCAACGTTGCAATAATGGTTGTTATCAGTATTGTTTTTAATCTCTTAGGATTAAGCGGCACATTGGATGCTCAAGGCATTGGCCTTGATCTCAATGCCCTGTTAGTCATGTCAGCAGTGATTGGCATGACCGGTTCCGTGATTTCTCTGGCCATGTCCAAATGGTCTGCAAAACGTGCAATGGGCGTGCATGTTATTGAACAACCCCAAAACCAGACTGAACGCTGGTTGCTGGATATCGTTGCTAATCAGGCACGCGTGGCCGGAATCGGTATGCCTGAAGTGGGTATTTTCCAAACCCCTGAAGCCAACGCTTTTGCTACTGGAATGAATAAAAATAGTGCGCTGGTAGCGGTTAGTACGGGTTTGCTGCAAAACATGAATGCCGATGAAGTGGAAGCGGTTATCGGTCATGAAATGACGCATGTATCCAACGGCGATATGGTCACCATGGCATTAATGCAAGGGGTGGTAAATACCTTTGTATTCTTTTTTGCAACTGTCATTGGTCACGTTGTTGACCGCGTTGTTTTTCAAACCGAACGTGGCCGTGGCCCGGCTTATTTCATTACCCAAATGATTGCACAAATTGCACTGGGATTTCTGGCCTCCATGTTGGTTATGTGGTTTTCCCGTTATAGAGAATTCAAGGCCGATGCGGGGGGGGCAAAATTAGCAGGACGCGAAAAAATGATTGGAGCGTTGCGTGCGTTACAGCGTGGACATGATGCGCAAGACCTGCCCGGACAATTAGCGGCTTTTGGTATTAATGGCGGTGGTATGAGCAGATTGTTTATGAGCCATCCTCCATTAGAAGAGCGCATTGCAGCGTTGCAAAACAGCCGATAATCTAATTCATCCCACCAGATAGTATTTTACTTTAAGGAATGTGCCAGAAATAACTTAGGCAACTTACTCCCTCTCCTTCCCTTCGGGAGAGGGGGTTACAATATCTTTAAATTATTCATTTTTAACCAGTTCGCGTAAAATCAAGCCTTTAAAATTCCAATAATTATCTCAAGGAATACCATGAAAAAGATTCTTTTCTTAAGTTTCTTGCTGTTTGCCGGAACAATCTTCGCTGATGATGCGAAAAATGAATGGCATAACACAACACTGTCTGATGCCACGATTGAAAAAATTCAGGCTGCCAAATACGAGTACAAAAAATGTGTTGGCAATGAAATGCAAAAATTGGCCTATCAGCAGCAGGACTTTCGTAATGCGACTGATGCTATTATGAAACAATGTGAACCCGTTTTGACAAAGATGCGTGAAGTCTATACCGATGCAGAAGTGCCAGGAGTCATAGCCGATCGTCATTTAAAGCAAATGCGATTGCAAACCACGCGCGAAGCATTGCAGGGCATGATGTTTTCTGAAGCGGCGCGTAAAGCGGGCAATAAACCACAATAACCAAAAGAGCATCTCTCAATGAATCCTACTTACGCAATTGATTTATCGCTGAAACCTACCACATTCGATTTATGGCATGTCTGTCTGGCGGGTACGGTTGTCCTGTTATCCCTGATTCTTATTGTCTTATTGCTGGCTATGGTTATCAGTCTGGCACGAGGCAAGAACAGACCGGCTGAACAAATCATTCAACAAGCCGCGCCGGCTCCCGAACCAGTGGTGAAAATCGTGGAGAAAATTGTCGAGGTTGAAAAGCTTGTTCATGCCCCCGCACCTGAACCTGTGATATTGAAAGAAGCCACCCCCGATGCGGCATTGCAGTTGCTGGGACTGCTGCAAAAAGAAGCGCGCTTTATCGACTTTATTAGGGAAGACATTACTTCTTACAGCGATGCAGATATTGGTGTTGCCGCGCGTGTCGTTCATGAAGGATGTAACAAAG
>NQJG01000119.1 GCA_002256465.1 Methylococcaceae bacterium NSP1-1
CACTCGGGAACTTAATCGTGTCGCCATTACCGCCACACAAATGATGGAGTCCATGATCGACAACCCGATTCCCACACGTGCGGAAGTGTTTGACGTTGCCAATGCCGTTTATGACGGTACTGATGCCATCATGTTATCGGCAGAAACGGCTTCTGGAAAGCACCCGGTTAAAGCCGTTGAAGCCATGCATCGCATTTGTATAGAAGCGGAAAAGCAGCGTAGCGTCCGTGAATCGGATCACCGTATCAATATTCATGAATTTGAGCGGGATGATGAAGCGATCGCAATGTCAGCGATGTATATGGCTAATCATACCAAAATCAAAGGCATAGCAGCATTAACCGAGTCAGGATCAACTCCGCTGTGGATGTCAAGGATCAGTTCCGGCATCCCGATTTTTGCGATGAGCAGCCAGGAAAAAACCCTGGGTAAAGTCACGTTATATCGTGGCGTTTTTCCTATGTACTTCAAAATTGAACCTAATCAGGATCATGTAGAAGTAAACCGCAATATTGTGAAAGAGCTTAGAAAATGGAACAACGCTAAAGACGGCGATAAATTCATTATCACTAAAGGCGATTTGACTGGTGTAGAAGGCGGCACTAACGCTTTGAAAGTCATAATCGTTGGACAAGGTTTAACGCCTTAACACTGTTGATTCAGCACTCAGTCCATATAATCTGAGTGCTGAATCATCTATCCTACAACACATCCAGCTTGGCATAAGCCAGCATTAGCCATTTAACGCCGGCTTGTTTAAAGTTGATCTGCACTCTTTCCTGTGCTCCTGCCCCCTCCAGTTGCAAGACCACACCTTCACCAAATTTGGCATGACTGACCCTTTGTCCCAGCTTATAGCTTCCCGTCGCCTGTAGCGAAGTCGCTTTTGCTTGAACAGCAGTAACCGGACGACTTATAGTCGCACGCATTCTCACTTCCTGTAAAAATTCGGCAGGAATCTCGCGCAGGAATCTTGACGGCCTGGGGTAAGTTTCACGTCCGTATAATCGTCTGGATTCCGCGTAGGTTAAATACAGTTGCTGCATGGCCCGGGTCATGCCGACATAACAGAGCCTGCGTTCCTCTTCGAGGCGACCAACATCATCAACAGACTGCTGTGATGGAAATAAACCCTCTTCCATACCGACCAGGAAAACCAGCTTGAACTCCAGGCCTTTCGCTGAATGCAGCGTCATTAGTTGCACGCAGTCTTCAAAATCATCGGCCTGGCTATCTCCCGACTCCAGTGCAGCATGGGCCAGGAACATATCGAGCTCCCCTAGATTTTCTTCGTTTTCCTGATCGAAATCAAAAAGGCGTGCAGCGTTGACTAACTCTTCCAGGTTTTCTATTTTTTCTTCGCCTTTATCCATTTTTTCTTTTTGATACAGTTCAACCAGTCCGCATTTTTCAACTACCAGCCTAACTTTTTCATAAAGCTCCAATTCTTCTGCTTGTTTATCCAGTTGCTTAATCAACTCCAAAAAACCTACCAGGGCATTCGTCGCACGCGCTGTCATGGTACGCTGATTAATCAACGCAATAGCGGCTGCCCATAAGGATATATTCTGATCGCGCGCTATGCTCCGTATATCGTCTATGGCTTTAGCGCCTATCCCGCGTGTTGGCGTGTTAATAACGCGCTCAAATGAAGCATCATCATCACGATTGGACATGAGCCGTAAATAGGCCAGCGCATTTTTTATTTCTGCTCGATCAAAAAAGCGCAAACCACCATAAACCCGGTAAGGTGTGGCTGTCGCCATCAATTTTTCTTCAAACTGCCGGGACTGGGCATTGGATCGATATAAAATGGCGGCATCACTACGCAGGCCACCTTCATTGACCCAGGCTTTGATACGCTCGACCACAAAATAGGCTTCATCCTGCTCATTAAAAGCTGCATACAATGAAATCAGGTCACCCTCGCCCGCATCGGTCCATAGTTCTTTGCCCATCCGTCCTGCATTATTGGCAATAATCTTGTTAGCCGCTTTAAGAATGGTGCCGGTTGACCGGTAATTCTGTTCCAGTTTTATGACTTGATGGTTCGGGTAATGTTTTTGAAAGCTGTAGATATTTTCGATTTTCGCGCCACGCCAGCCGTAAATGGACTGATCGTCATCACCCACCACAAACAGGTTATCCCTGCCGTCCGTCAATAGCCGCAGCCAGGCATATTGAATGGTATTGGTATCCTGAAACTCATCCACATGAACTTGCCTGAAACGTTGCTGATAAAAATCAAGCACAGACGGGTTATCGCGTAATAACTCATGCGCCCGCAACAACAACTCGGCAAAATCCACCAGACCGGAACGATCACAAAGTTCTTCGTAGGCTTGATATATTCTCAGCATTTGCCGTTGATGAATATCGGCTGTCTCAACCATGTGTCTCGCTCTGATACCCTCGTCTTTCTGCGCATTGATATACCATTGGACTTCCCGTGGCGGCCATTTGGAATCATCAAAATTAAGGGTATTTAACAAGCGCTTGATCACTCTTAACTGGTCACCGGAATCCATGACCTGAAAAGTCTCCGGTAATTTTGCCTCTTTTGCATGCCGTCTTAAGAGACGATGCGCTATCCCATGAAAAGTGCCTATCCATAGGGTATGGGCAGATACGTTAAGTAAATCCTCAATTCTGCCGCGCATTTCCTTTGCTGCTTTATTGGTAAAAGTTACTGCCAGAATACTATGCGCTGAGAGACCTTCTACCTGAATTTGCCAGGCTATGCGATGCACTAATACGCGAGTTTTGCCGCTGCCGGCACCCGCCAACACCAGCATCGCTTGAGAGGGTGCGGTAACGGCCTGACGCTGAGCGTCATTAAGAGGGTCAATAATATTTGTAATATCCATGTGTTATCGCTTGCACATTTTGTGGAGCTGTGTATATTGTCCGAGGTTCGAATGGTTGAATAAACCATTGCTTTGCTACAATAATAACAATTACACAGAAGGGGATTAAGATGAGTTTTGATTTTAAACGTATGATCAAATTTGAACACAATGTGGGCGAGAAAGAGAAAAAATACCGCATGTACGCCGGTGCGGCTTTAATTGCTATTTCAATTTTCACTGCCTCAATTGCTTTATTGCTGATTGGTTTGGTTCTTGTTGCCACCGGTTTTTTCGGCTTTTGCCCAATTAATGGAGGGCTTAACAGAAACACCTGCTGTACTGGCGAGAGTCCTGAAGCAAGCAACACCCCTGAAGAAAACAACTAAGTCACAAAGGCGCAAGGGTCAATAGCTTACTACTGATTTTACGTTTAACCTTGCGCCTTAATCTTCTTTGCGAAACTCGCCTTCCAAAATATTTTTTTCAGCGGCCTTTTCTTGCTGAAAAGATCCTCCAGCTTGAATAAGATGATGTTCAATCACATATTGAGCAATTTTTTTGCGTAATGGTGGGATTAGACAAGCTAAGCCCAACAAATCTGTAATAAAACCGGGGGTTAACAATAATATTCCGCCCAACAGAATAATAGGGCCTTCAATCATTTCATAAGCAGGGATCATTCCTTGAGCCAAATTTTCCTGAAACCGCCGAAAGGTAGCAAAGCCTTGCTGCCTCAATAACCATGCACCCAACGCCGCTGTAAACACCACTAAAAAAATAGTCGGTAAAGCGCCAATTATACTACCCACTTGCAGCAGCAAATAAATTTCCGCAAACGGAATAATCAAAACAACCAGAAACAATATTTGAAAAACTTTCATCAACACACTCTTATAAATTTAAGAAAAGGCTAAAAAACCTGTTATTTGAGCTTTGCTCCATGCATTTTTAACCTCATCTGTACAATATAAAGGCAATCCAGTTAAATTTCTAGGATAATATCCATACTTGCCTATTATTAACCATCAAAATGCCGACTCTCTATCAAATAATACTTTGCACTTGCCCTGATAAAGACACCGCGGAAAAAATTGCCTACCTACTTGTAAATGACAAGTTAGCCGCTTGTGTCAACATTTTGCCGGGTATTACCTCTATTTACCTCTGGCACGAACAAATAGA
>NQJG01000120.1 GCA_002256465.1 Methylococcaceae bacterium NSP1-1
TTCAGCAAGAAGTTTGGATTTACGACCATAATTCGGCGCAATGCTGATCAAAAGCGTTAGTAAAGCCGCAACATAAGGAACGGCTTGCACCGATAATACAGCTATCCATAATCTGCCGCTTAAATTATCAAAATGTTCTATAGAACTCATTGCGGCGATAGCCACACTTAATAATATAAGCAAGAACAACTCCTGCCTGATGGTCATTAATCCGGTAAACAAAGGCCCCTGTTTTTCATATTTGGGTGTACGCATAAAAGGTTTACCCGAGGTAAACAAGCCTTGCACCGTACCTCTGGCAACCGTATGGGTTAAAGATAACCCTGTTAGCGCCGCGCCTAATGATTGCCAGACGGAACATGGAACGCGCGCCTGATATAACCATAAGCCGCGCAGGATTTTAAAGCTGAATAAACCTACCGTCGGCAATAAAAACACATTGGCAGGAAGTTCACTGTGTATCGGGTCAGTCAGTATTATTATTATTCCCGTCAAAATCAAACTAGCCGTGGTAAATAACAAAGCCAGGGCATCGGAAAACCAGGGCAACCAGCCGGCAATAAAATAATAACGTTGAGCCGCTGTCAAAGGTGATTTTTTTGTGGGTAAAAAGCTGCGCCAATGTCCTTTGATAATTTGCATGGCCCCATAAACCCAGCGGAATCGTTGCGTCATATAACCTGACATGGTATCGGGCATCAACCCGCGACCAAACGAATCCTTCACATAAACCGAGTCATAGCCTGCTTCATACAAACGCAAACCTAACTCACTGTCTTCGCAAATACACCATTCCGCCCATTTGCCGACTTCCAGCAAAGCTGACTTTCTGATCATGGTCATCGTGCCATGTTGAATGATGGCGTTATATTCGTTTCTTTGCACCATACCAATATTAAAAAAGCCGGCATATTCCCAGTAACAAAAGGATTTAAAGAGGCTTTGATGACGGTCACGATAATCCTGTGGCGACTGTACAAAACCGACATTTTCATTATCGAAATAAGGCACCATACACTTGAGCCAGTCCGGTGATAAAACATAGTCACTGTCAATTACAGCAATGATTTCTGCATCGCTGGCGGTTTGTTCAAGTGCATGGTTGATTGCACCAGCCTTGAACCCCGGCCAATTTTCCAGATGGAAGAACCTGAACATGGGTCCGAGCCGTTCACAATCATCCCGCACAGGCTCCCAAACAGCAGGGTCTTTGGTGTTATTATCCATTACCAATACTTCAAGATTTGGATAATCTACTTTCGCCAAAGCCTCCAAAGTCTTACGCACCATAGCGGGTGGCTCATTATGGATCGGTAAGTGCAGGGACACCTTGGGATATTTAAAATCTGCATGGGGGGTCAACGGCTGAAATGTTCTTGCAGTCTTTCTATGCCAGATCACTTCGGCGATTTCCAGACTTTCTATTAACAGTATAATTACCGCCATAACCTGCATCAGCAGCATAAGGCCCCAAAACAATATACCAAGTTTAGTTTGGTATTGTTGGGCTCCTATCGAAGCAGACCAAAAAATAACCGAGGCCGCAAGGTTAGCAATTAAACCAAAAAATACTACGCCAGGCAGTTTTAATGTGCTACGGGTAAATAAAAACAAACCCATTAACACCATACTGAAAACGGCCGCACCCGCAGCCCAGTTTTTCCAACCGGGCATGGCCAGAACATCAGTATCCATCGGGTATTTGGGTTGCCGATCAGCATTAAAAATACCCCAGTACGCACCTGCTGAGCCTTCTATTGACTTTTTCCAGGGTTGATCAAAGGCTTCAACAATATAATAAGTGACTTTTTCAGCATCGGCCCGATTAAGAAACTCTCGTAAGAATTTTGCCTGGTTGGATATCGATGGTATTGCATGTTTAAAAGGTTGACCATCTGAAGGCCAGCCAACTTCAGTAATGATGATAGGTTTATTAGGATAAGCTTGTTGCACTTCATGAAAACGATCAAATGCATAATCGACAGCGTCATCGGCGGCTATGCCCTCCCAATAAGGCAAAAGATGCACCGCTATGAAATCAACTTCGGCTACAAGATCAGGGTTTTTCAACCAGACATCCCAGGTTTCAGAGGTACTTACTGGTCGCCAGCTGCGCTTTTTAACTTCGCGGATATAGTCTATCAAGGCAGCTTTGGGAATATCATCGCGTAGTATCACCTCGTTACCGACCATTAGACGAATAATTCTGGGATTATTCTGACGGCCAGCTTCAATTAATGTTTCGATTTCCTGGCGATTCTTTTCCAGATTACCATCTATCCATGCACCTAAAGTAACATTTAAATTATGTTTGGCGGCAAGTTCAGGAATCTTGTGTTGTCCTTTCAGCATACTGTAGGTACGCACAGCGTAGACTTTATTTTCAAGCAAAGCCAGATCTCTATCCATGTCTGCTTCACTGGGATAGGTATTACTTGTTTGCGTATCTTGCTTGCGTAAGGGGTCGTAGGTAACCCCCATGGTGGTCTTGGTCCATGGCTGTAATTGCAGCGGGTTATTGATATAGCTCCAAATACTGAAATTAACAACAACGAGTAATGCGATTACAAATAGAATAGCTATCTTTCTTTTCATTTGGATATTGAAAACTTATCGCCTGAAGCGAAGTGAGTGTTTGACTGAGGATTGTTATTTGGGCCTAAGGACTTGATTTAAGAGATTGAATTTTCTGCTACTCAAGTCTATTTATTGCTGGAAATCACCTTTTACTGATCTTTACAGGAAATTAAAAACAATTTCATATAATATTTTACACGGGTTCTAAAGCTAACAAGAAATTATTTAGCCAGGCCCTCTCCTGCTATGTGCTTTAGGTAAGCGGCAGGATATAACTTAACTGTCGAAGAGTGAACGGTTAAGCCGTTCATGGTTCGAAAAAGAAAAAAATTTCGTCTCCGGCCAACGAACATCGACCTAAACCTGTGCGATATTTTAGATATTTGAAGAATGCCTTATATTGTCTTTGCAATGTTGTACTAGAGTACCAATCGTCATAAAGTTGATAGATAAAAAACTGGAGCTCTTCTTCCGACGGCACTTTATTAAACGATCGAATTATACGTAAGGATTCGGTCCAACTTATATTTTTGTAGGCAGCTCTTGTTTCTTGACCGGGCTGATTTGAAGTAATGTGTATGAATGAAATCCAGTATTGTTGGTTATCTGTCCATAGCTGACGGATAAACAAAGCTAATTTCAGTTCTTCCGGAATTAGTCCTTCATTTAATTCCCGTTCAATTGAAACTCGAGCCATTCCCCAACCATTTTCAATAAAAACTTGTTCAAGCAGGGGTATATTTTCCATATCCCAATCATAAGTTTGAATAACTTCGGTGGCTATTTGCTTCGCTCTTTGAAATCTGTTCAATTTACCTGTTGTTTCTACTTCGTCGATATAGTGAGAACCGGTATTTTTCTGACTATTTATTTCATCAAACTCATCTAAATCATCCCAGCTTAATTCCTTCTCGATTAGAACATCCTCAATTTCGGGTATTATTAATATTTCTTCCTCGTCAGTTTCAAACTCATCTATGTTGAACTCCTCATCGTTATGAGACGGATTGTATTGCCAATTTTCAGAAGAAGTAGCTTTTTCGTTCAGAATCTCTAGTCTGTTCATAGAGGGATAAAAATAATATACTGAAATTCCCCATTTTTGAAGGGGTGGTCGAGCATGTAGGGGCTCTTTATTGATGGGTTTGCTACATTAATCGCAAAATCTATTAATAAACCTTATAATCCAGGCATTACGCAACTGGTTTCAATTATTATAGTAAAACTTCAAATATATATAGACTCTACAGAAAATTAATTTTTCTGTAGAGTCTATAGTTTGTCTTTGTTTGGTTGATCTACTATGTGACCAACAAGCCTGCAACAACAGCCCCCACCAAAGTACCACCCACTCTTAGAGCCAAGGCCCGACCGCCAATAACCCATGAAAAAATGCCCTTAATACCTGAATTTACGGATACTGCAATAAAAATTGCCCTGGTAGCGACTTTTACATCCAATCCTTCCTTGCTCATTTGCGACATGGAAAGGGTGATAGGATCAACGTCCGCCAGGCCGGAAGCTGCCGCTAAAAAGTAAGTACCTATGTCCCCGAAATAAATTTTTAGTAGCTTGGACAGTAACATGATGAGAACTAAAAATGCACCAAACTTTATTGCCATTCCTAATTGGAAAGGGTTTTCCAGTGCTATTTCATCAATGACTCCGAATCCTGGCTTGTATCGCCATAACAAAAAAGCAACAAAGTAGGTGAAAATAGTCATTACCAGCAGTGCAGGGAGAAGCAATCGAGACAATGCTGGATTCATAACCCAGGTTACCAGAAGGGTGCGAGCAAACATAGTGGCGCAGGCTGTTAAAA
>NQJG01000121.1 GCA_002256465.1 Methylococcaceae bacterium NSP1-1
AACACCTTACCCACCCAGAATTGTACCCGTCATTAAAAAACAATGCCGCTTGGCAGGTCTTGAACCTATGTCTATCGGCCCAGACACTCTTTTTGTCAATGTCGGCGAACGTACCAATGTAACCGGTTCGGCGGCTTTCAAGCGGCTGATCATTCAAGGTGATTTTGAAGCGGCTCTGGAAGTTGCCAAACAGCAGGTTGAGAATGGCGCCCAGATTATCGACATCAACATGGATGAAGGTATGCTGGAATCAAAAGAAGCGATGGTACGCTTTTTGATGCTCATTGCTTCTGAGCCGGATATAGCCAAAGTGCCGATCATGCTGGATTCCTCTAAATGGGAAATTTTGGAAGCGGGCCTTAAATGTATCCAAGGCAAAGGTGTAGTAAATTCCATTTCGCTTAAAGAAGGCGAAGCCGCTTTTATTAAACACGCCAAACTCGTGCGTCGTTATGGCGCGGCAGTCATAGTCATGGCCTTTGATGAAGAGGGACAGGCGGATACTAAAACCAGAAAAGTCGAAATATGTCAGCGGGCTTACAAGATATTGACCGAACAAGTCAATTATCCGCCTGAAGATATTATTTTTGATCCCAATATTTTTGCCATTGCTACAGGAATTGATGAGCATAATAATTACGGCGTGGATTTTATTGAAGCCACTCGCGAGATTAAGCGCACTTTACCTTACGCCCTAGTTTCCGGCGGCGTTTCCAATGTCTCATTTTCGTTTCGCGGCAATAATCCGGTACGAGAAGCGATACACGCCGTGTTTTTATACCATGCCATTCAAGCCGGCATGTCCATGGGCATCGTCAATGCCGGTCAGCTGGCGATTTATGCCGACATACCCGAAGATTTGCGAGATGCGGTCGAAGATGTTGTATTAAATCGCCATGATGGCAGCACGGAAAAATTATTGGAACTGGCCGAGAAATATCGTGGTGACGGTAGCAGCAGCGAAGGAAAAAAAGAGGAGGTGGAATGGCGTAGCTGGCCGGTCAATAAACGTTTGGAACATGCGCTGGTCAAAGGAATCACCGACTATATTGATGAAGATACCGAACAAGCCAGGCTGGAAGCCGAAAGACCCCTGCATGTTATAGAAGGTGCGTTAATGGATGGTATGAATGTCGTGGGTGACTTGTTTGGTGCGGGTAAAATGTTTCTCCCTCAAGTGGTTAAATCAGCGCGCGTGATGAAAAAAGCCGTTGCCTATTTGATGCCTTTTATGGAAGCTGATAAAGCAGGGGGCGAGAGAGAAACCAACGGAAAAATCCTCATGGCTACAGTCAAAGGCGACGTGCATGACATTGGTAAAAATATTGTGGGCGTGGTTTTGCAATGTAATAACTATGACGTGATTGATTTAGGCGTAATGGTTCCGGCCGAAAAGATTTTGCAAACTGCGCGCCTGGAAAACGTTGATATTATTGGTTTAAGCGGCTTGATTACACCATCATTGGATGAAATGGTGCATGTGGCTAAAGAAATGCAGCGTCAAGGTTTTACTATCCCGCTGATGATAGGGGGGGCGACCACTTCACGCGCCCATACCGCGGTAAAAATTGAGCCTAATTATCAGGGTGCTACAGTTTACGTGACTGATGCGTCACGCGGTGTCGGTGTCGCCAGTAATTTGTTAAGCGGTGATCTCAAGGATGACTTTGTCAAAAGCGTGCGTGAAGAATATGAGGAGGTCAGGGAACGGCACAAAGGCCGGGAAGCTAAAACCAAACAACATTCATTAGAAGAAGCGAGACGTAACAAGTTTAACTGGGGAAATTATCAGCTGGTGTGGTATATCGACTGGTCACCTTTTTTCCAAACCTGGGAAATGGCCGGTAGTTATCCAAAAATACTCGATGATAAAGTTGTGGGTGTTGAGGCTAGAAAGCTGTTTGACGACGCGCAAGTGATGCTGAAAAAAATCATCAGTGAAGAATGGCTAACTGCAAGAGCCGTTGTCGGTTTTTTCCCGGCAAACAGTGACGATGATGATGTTATAGTCTATACAGATGATACTCGTGAGCAACGTCTGGAAACCTTGCACCATTTGCGTCAGCAAAATGTTAAAGCCCCAGGGCGACCCAATTATTGTTTGTCTGATTTCATTGCGCCGATTGATAGTGGCAAAGCCGATTATATCGGCGCCTTTGCGGTAACGACAGGCATCGGCATTGAAGAAAAATTGCTTGAATTTGAGCAAGATCACGATGATTACAGTTCAATTATGCTAAAAGCTTTGGCGGACAGATTGGCAGAAGCGTTTGCAGAATACCTGCACCAGGTGGTCAGAAAAGACTATTGGGGCTATTCCGAAGATGAAGCCTATGAACCCGAACAGTTAATAAGCGAAGCTTATCAGGGGATACGTCCCGCGCCCGGTTACCCGGCGTGCCCTGATCATACCGAGAAAGGAAAGTTGTTTGAATTACTTAATGTAACTGAAAATACCAGCATAGAACTTACTGAAAGTTATGCCATGTATCCGGCGTCGGCAGTCAGCGGATGGTATTTTTCGCATCCTGAAGCGCAGTATTTTAATGTCGGCAAAATAGATAGAGATCAATTACAGGATTACGCCAGGCGTAAAGGCATAGCAGAAGAAGTTGCTGAGCGCTGGCTGGCGGCACATTTACACCATTAAGGTTCATTTTGATAATTCTCTGAATCATAAAAAATCATAAAAATTATGCCAGTACAAAAAAAAATAAGCGATTCACTGGAGCGACTGATGTATGCCAGTCGTTTGTTACTTGCACCGGTTTACATGGGACTGAGCCTGGCATTATTGGCGCTTTTCATAAAATTCTTTCAAGAACTCTATCATTTTATTCCCTTTATTCTTGAGCTTGATGAGTCCCAGTTGGTGTTAAAGTTGCTGTCCTTAGTTGACCTTACTTTAGTTGGCAGCTTGATTGTTATTGTTATGTTTAGCGGTTATGAAAATTTTGTGTCGCGGCTGGATATAGGTGATTCAACAGAGAAACTGGATTGGCTGGGAACCCATGATTATGGGTCACTCAAGATGAAAGTTGCTTCATCTATTGTGGCGATATCATCCATTCATCTGCTAAAAATTTTCATGAATATTGATACAACTAATAATGACAAAGTAATGTGGTATGCCCTTGTTCACCTGACTTTTGTCATATCTGCGCTGTTGATGGCTTATTTTGATAAACTGACCAAACATTAATGATTCGATTGCAGCTTTTTGGCACATCCGGATGCCATCTTTGTGAACAAGCGGAACAGATTATCAATGATTGCTTGCCAATTAACCTCGAACTGACAATTGAAATAATAGATATTGCCGAGCAGGAACAGTGGCAAGAAACATACGCTACACGCATCCCTGTTTTATATCATCCGGAAACAAAAAAAGATCTGGGATGGCCATTTGACCAAACGGATGTTAATGAATTTATCAAAGAGTTAATGTATGGCTGAAAATTACCGGATAGAAAAAGATAGCATGGGCGAGCTGGAAGTTCCGAAAGAAGCCTTGTACGGAGCCCAAACGCAACGCGCTATTAATAATTTCCCCATTAGCGGCTTAAGCCTGCCGTCTGCCTTCATCAAAACCATCGCCCTGATAAAAAAAACCGCAGCAAAAGTCAATATTGACTTGGGAGAGCTTGAACCTGCGTTAGGTCATGCCATTATTCAGGCCGCGCAGCAAATAATGGACGGACAGCATCAACATCAGTTTCCTGTTGACGTGTTTCAAACGGGTTCCGGTACCAGTACCAATATGAATGTCAATGAAGTATTGGCTAATCTGGCGTCACAGATAGCAGGTTGTGCGGTTAGTGCCAATGATGACGTTAACAGGGGGCAGAGTAGCAATGATGTGATTCCCACCGCTATTCATATTAGTACGGCGATTGAGTGCAGGAAAAAGCTGCTACCTAATTTATTGCATCTTGCGGAAACCATAGAACACAAAGCTGTCTCCCTGGATGACATCACCAAAACCGGGCGCACGCATCTCATGGATGCCATGCCTGTGCGTTTGAGTCAGGAAATGGGCGGCTGGGCCTTGCAGATACGCAACGGCATGGACCGCATTAATGCCACTTTGCCGAGAATCTATAAACTGGCCCAAGGCGGTACGGCAGTTGGCACAGGCATTAATGCTCACCCCAGGTTTGCAACAGAATTTGCCAAAACCTTAAGTGCTGAATCCGGCTTGCCCTTTAAGCCGAATGATTCATTTTTTGAAAGTCTGAGCGCTCAGGATGCAATGGTTGAGTTATCCGGCCAGCTGAAAGTCATTGCGGTGAGTTTGATGAAAATTGCCAACGACCTGCGCTGGATGAACAGTGGTCCGCTTGCTGGTTTAGGCGAAATAGAACTCACTGCTTTACAACCGGGCAGCAGTATTATGCCGGGTAAAGTTAACCCGGTAATCCCGGAAGCGGTGGCAATGGTAGCTGCACAAGTTATTGGTAACGATGCGACTATAACCATTGCCGGTCAATCCGGCGCTTTTCAACTCAATGTCATGTTGCCGGTGATTGCTTACAATATTTTGCAAAGCATCGATCTTCTGGCTAATGTCAGCGAAGTGCTTGCTGATAAAGCTATTGCCGGTTTTACCGTCAGAACCGATAATTTGCAACAAGCCCTGGCAAAAAATCCCATCTTGGTGACGGCGTTAAATCCTATTATCGGTTATGCCTTAGCCGCCGAAGTGGCGAAAGCCGCCTATATACAAGGCAGGCCTATTATTGAAGTGGCTTCTGAAATGACCGCTTTGAGCCGGGAAGACTTGGAAAAACTGTTAGAACCTAGTCATTTAACTCAAGGCGGCATTAACGAATAGAATCCATGTTTGTGATTGTGCCTTCATTCAGGCATCTGAAAAGTCCACGGAAATAAATAGTGAAGAGTATAGCAAACCAACAACAAGCGCGTTATACCGTTGCGGATTACCTGAACTGGCCAGATGACGAGCGCTGGGAATTGATAGCTGGGGAAGTTTATAACATGAGCCCCGCGCCGACTGTAAAACACCAAAGCATTGTGGGCGATTTCTATAACCAGCTAAAACAACAGTTAAAAGGTAAGTCTTGCGTTCCTTATGTTGCCCCCCTGGACGTGGTGTTATCTGATAACGACGTGGTTCAACCGGACGTACTTGTGGTGTGCGACCCTGCCAAAATAACCGAAAAAAATATCCAGGGAGCGCCCGATCTGGTTGTTGAGGTATTATCACCTGGCACTGCGCTCAAAGATATGCGTGAAAAAAAAGCATTGTATGAACGATTCGGAGTGCGCGAATATGTCGTCATCGATCCACTGGAAGAATACGTACAGCGATTCTGTTTACAAAACGATGGGCATTACGGTTCTTGCGAGATCTTTGGACCACATGAAGTGTTACCTTTGCTGAGTTTGCCGGAAATTGAAATACAGTTATGGAAAATATTCGACGTGAATTCGACTGAAACCGAGGCGGGTTTAACTGAATAAAAGTAGTCCGGATGTGTGGGGTAGGGGTAGGGCGGAATAGCGTAGCGTATTCCGCCAAATGTTTTTTAACCACCATGCGGCGCAATACGGCTATTGCTTATTGCGCCCTACAGATTGCGTGTTACGCGTTACTATTTCCTTCAACG
>NQJG01000122.1 GCA_002256465.1 Methylococcaceae bacterium NSP1-1
AGACCCTGAAACAGCGATGTATCGAGAATTGTGGGAAGAAACAGGGCTGCAACAGCAGCATGTACAGGTGCTGGGTCGGACTCGCTATTGGTTAAGGTATCAGTTACCGGAACGTTATATCCGCAAGAATTCCATGCCTTTGTGTATCGGGCAAAAGCAAATCTGGTATATGTTGCGGCTGATTACACAGGATTCAAATGTGCGTTTTGACCATTGTGCAAAACCGGAATTTGATAGCTGGCGCTGGGTTGATTATTGGGAACCACTTAATGATGTCGTGTATTTCAAGCGTAAGGTTTATCAAAAAGCGATGAGTGAGTTAGGTGCAATTCTGGCTATTGATTCTGTCCCTGTTAATGCGGCTGGTTATTTGGCAAAAGAAAATAAAAATGACAAGGTGAAAGGGTCAAGGTCAAAATAAAATGCGATGAAATCCAGCATTGAAATATGGGCCGTGATTGTTCTCATGAGCTTTCTTATGTCTGGTTGCTCAAGCATACGCGCCAGGACTGTAACCCCTGATAAGGAATGGGCTGTCTACCCTGGCATTCGGCTGGACGCAAAAGAGACCGGGGAGATATTCAGCGGAAAGCGTTCGGAGCCGAATTGGGTCAAGGGGCTCATAGCAGCTATCCTTATCGCCGATCTGCCTTTCTCAACTGTCTTTGATACGGTAGCGGCACCCTATGATCTATACCGGATTTACACCCCGAAGAACGCCGACGCTAGCGAATCATCGAGACAGCCCTCAACGCGATAAAAATCTTTATAAATCCCTTGAAAAATAAATCGCAGTCACTATTTTCAATGTGAAAGCAAATTGACGTTTTCATTCATTTCAATTAAACATTTAATCTTTGGGAGATACAGAAATGGCTATTATCCGTTATGAACCTTGGGGTTTGTTGAATCAATTACAAAAAGAATTGGAGCGTTCCCAGGACATTCAAAACAGCGAGGGTTCAATTTCAACTGCCGAGTGGGCGCCCGCTGTTGATATAAAAGAAGAGAATGATAAGTTTATACTTCAGGCAGATATTCCGGGGGTTAAACCGGAAGATATTGAAGTTAATATGGAAGCAGGGGTCTTAACGGTAAAAGGTGAAAAAAAGACCGAAGCTAAAACCGAAAAAGAAGGTTATAAACGAGTTGAACGAACGTATGGTTCTTTTTATCGTCGTTTCAGTTTGCCGGATTCTGCCGATGGTGAAGCAATCAGTGCGAAATGCAAACATGGCGTATTGGAAATTGTCATACCGAAACGAGAAGCGGTGAAACCGAAAAAAATTGACGTATTATCAGAAGAATAACAATTCACAAGTGAAAATATTCTTAAAGGAGAATTTTACAAGGATGTTTTCTATAAAAAATACTCATCTACAATAATTGTAACTATTCACACCTCATATAGATCGGGCTTTAGCCCGATCTTCCAGGTAGATAAGCTAAGCAGCTACCTAAAGCCATTTCTTCTTCTTAAAAAACCTTAGTAAAAACACCGATACACCAATAAAAATAAACCATAAAGCCGGATAGCCCCAGCGCCATTTTAATTCAGGCATATACTCGAAGTTCATGCCATATACGCCAGCGATAAAGGTTAATGGTATAAAAATGGAGGCAAATACCGTAAGAACTTTCATGGTTTCATTCATTTTGTTACTGACGCTGGATAAATAAATATCCAGCATACCCGCTATCAAATCCCGGTAGGATTCTATTGCTTCAATAATGCGTATGGCATGATCATAAATGTCGCCGAAATAGCGTCTTGTCTTTTCATTGAGTAAAGGCGACTCACTGCGTTGAATGGCGGCAAGTAATTCGCGCAAGGGTGATACCGTTCTGCGTAAAAAGATGAGTTCACGCTTGATTTTCTGGATTATGGATAGTGTTTGTGTTGATGGATCGGATAATAATTTATCCTCAACGGATTCAATCAATTCATCGAAGGCATCTTGTAAAGCAAAATATTCATCGACAACAGTATCCATAATAATATAAGCGAGATAATCGGGGCCCAGGTTTCTTATTTGACTTTTATCATTATCAAGCCGGTTCAGGATTGGATCAAATAGTGCATCAGGTTTTTCCATGAAGGTAAAAACAAAGTTGTTTAATATCAATAAACTGATTTGTTCATATTCGACATTAAAATCATCGTTTCCTAAGGAAATGGCTTTAATAACAATATATAAATAACCATCAAATTCCTCGAATTTAGGCCGTTGGTGAGTGTTAAGAATATCTTCCAGCACCAGTACATGGATACCAAAATGTTGCCCTATGGCATCAATAATGGAAACATCTTTTAATCCGTCAACAATTACCCAGGTTATGGTATCGGTTGTTTTGTAGGGCAGAAGTTCTTCAATAGATTTGATGGTGTGCTTTTTCAGGGTGGATTTATTGTAATTTATCACAGAGATTTTATGCTCGTGCGCATGCACTTCGCCTACATGCACCAGCGAACCGGGTGGTAAACCGGATTTTTCAGAAGCTGAACTTAGGGATTCAGGCATAGGTTATCCTTGGAATAGTTGGGTTGGGTGAATAGATACTTTCTAGATTTACAGGATGTATTGCTTGGACATTGCCCCCGCCTGTTCTTTTACTAACTTGGGCACAAGGTAGCCGGGCAGTGTGGCTTGAGCCTGCTTTATAAGGGCTACTGCTTTCGTTTCAGATACTTCAAAATGACCTGTTCCAATGGCCTTGTCCAATAAATGTAAATAATAAGGTATGATACCCTGGCTGAAAAGTTGTTCACTCAATTCGCATAGCGCCGCTATGTTGTCATTAACTCCTTTTAATAATACCGACTGATTAAATAATGTTATGCCGTTTTTCTTGAGCAGTTTACAGGCAGCAATGACACGGGGATTTATTTCATTGGCATGGTTACAGTGTACGACTATCACGATTTGTTTGGCGCTTTGAGCGAAGGTGTTAACTAATTCATCGGTGATCCGTGCCGGTAGAACGATAGGTAAGCGGGTGTGTATCCTGATGCGTTTTAAATGCCTGATAGCACTTAACTGTTGGAGGAGTCTTGTTAATCTTGCATCGCTAAGCAATAACGGATCACCACCACTTAAAATAACTTCCGAGATGCCTGGATTTTCCTGAATATATTGGATACCGGCGCTTTCTTTTTGTTTGCCAAGTTGAAGGTCGGAATAGGGAAAGTTGCGTCGGAAACAATATCGGCAGTTTATAGCGCAACTGCCGGTATTGATAAACAAAACCCGGCCATGATATTTGTGCAAAACACCTGCTTGAGCAGCAGAGGTTAGATCACCAACCGGGTCGTTACTAAAACCAGGGTAAGTAAATAACTCATCTTTAATCGGCAATACTTGCCGCAATAAAGGATCATGCGGATTGCCTTTTTGCATGCTGGCAGCAAAACTTAAGGGTACGCGTAATGGGAAATTCTCGGCAGCAGCAACTGAAACAGGTAAGTCATTAAGTGATAAGTGCAGATAATGGCATAAGTCCTCAATATTATTAAACGCTTCGGCAAGTTGTTGTTGCCAGTTTTTAGTAAAGTGCAGGGTTTCGCTAAGTTGTTCTGGCATAAAAGTAGTTATTTAAAGTTTCTATCGATTGTTGCCTCCATTATAATGGTTGAGTTTTATATTGTTTGTCATCTTGAGGATAAAATGGCCAGTTATAGTACCAATGAATTTAAAGCCGGGTTAAAAGTCATGTTGGATAATGATCCCTGTGCAATTATTGAAAATGAATTTGTAAAGCCGGGTAAGGGTCAAGCCTTTAATCGGGTAAAAATCAGAAATCTAAAAACAGGTCGGGTGATAGAGAGGACTTTTAAATCAGGTGATTCTCTTGAAGGAGCCGATGTTGTTGATGTTGCAATGCAATATCTGTATAACGACGGCCAATTTAGACACTTTATGGTGCCGGATACGTTTGAGCAGTATCAGTGTGATGAAAAAGCTGTCGGTGAAGCGAGTAACTTATGGAATGACGCGCCTTTGTCGGTCTCACCAGCCAATTTTGTTGAACTGGCTATTGTTGAAACTGATCCGGGTGTGCGTGGTGATACCTCCGGCGGTGGTGGTAAGCCAGCTACTTTGGAGACCGGCGCGGTGGTTAGGGTGCCGTTATTCGTGCAACAGGGTGAAGTCATTAAGGTCGATACACGCACTGGTGAATATATCTCGCGTGTAAAAGAATAGTGCTGAATGAGTGGCAGCCGACATGCTCTATAGAAATGTTGCGTTTAAGGGCGCAAGTATTTAATGACAAATGTTGCGTTTAAGGGCGCAAGTATTTAATGACATACGGCAGTTTTTTTCAGCAAGAGCAGTACTCGAAGTAGAAACTCCTCTGCTCAGTTATAGCAGCATAACAGATCCACAGTTAGATTTTTTTACAACCGATTATTGCTTGCCTCCACTGCAGCATACCTTGTTTCTGCAAACATCGCCTGAGTTTGCCATGAAACGATTGCTTGCTGCAGGTAGTGGCTCTATTTATCAAATATGTAAGGCATTCAGGAATGGTGAAGCGGGGCGCTTTCATAATCCTGAATTTACGCTGTTGGAATGGTATCGGGTCGGTTTCAAGTTACCTCAGTTGATGGATGAAATTGCCGAATTGCTGGGGGTTTTGTTTAACGGACACAGGGCTTTAAACCCGACACAACGGTTTAGTTATCAGGAGATATTTCGAAGTTATACAGGCTTGAACCCTTTAGAGTTTTCCTACCAGGATTACTGTGCTTACGCACAGAACAATCACAAGCCTGAAGCAGTGAGTATTTGCGGATATGATCACGCCTTATGGCTGGATTTTATTTTCAGTCACAATGTTCAGCCACAGCTGGGTAAAAACGCTGTGTGCATGGTTTATGGTTATCCTGCCTGTCAATCGTCATTAGCACGCATTAATGAATACAATTCACAAATAACTGATCGTGTTGAAGTCTTTATTAATGGCATTGAATTAGGTAATGGCTATTATGAGTTGACCGATCCGAAAGAGCAGTGCAGACGATTTGATGAGGAAATTGCCATCAGGCAGATACGAAAACGCCCTGCTAGTGTTAAGGGTAAACATCTTATTGCAGCACTGGAAGCTGGACTTCCGGAGTGTTCGGGCATAGCCATAGGTTTGGATCGTTTACTGATGCTATTGGCAAATAGTGCATCAATTGATGATGTGCTTAATTTCCCAATTCAAAGGGCTTAAGCTTGTTCAATAATTAATGTGTTATAATTTACGAGTTTTAGCTGTTTAGACTATAGATGTTTTATTTTTAGCCACCTACATGAAATCAAATACTTTTTCTTGCTTGTTATTGCTGGGCCTGCTGGTGTCGCAGGGGGTTAAAGGTGCCGAAGAATTCGTTGTTAGGGATATTCAGGTTAAAGGTTTACAGCGCATCTCTTTGGGTACTGTTTATAACTATCTTCCGGTTAATGTCGGTGAAAAGTTTTCTTTGAATAATGTTTCTCCTGCCATCAAGGCCTTGTTCAAAACGGGTTTTTTTAAGGATGTATCAATAGAAAGAGAAGGTTCAACGTTGATTGTTAATGTGGTGGAGCGTCCATCAATAGCAAAAATAATTTTTGAAGGCAATAAAGATCTCAGCAAAGAGGACTTGACAAAAGCGTTAGATAAAATTGGTTTGTCTGAAGGCAAAATATTTGATCGGCAAATATTAGACAAAGTAGAACAGGAATTAACACGCCAATACCTCAGTCATGGTAAATATGGTTTAAAGATTAAAACAGACGTGTCTAACTTGACCCGGAATCGAGTCGGTATCCATATTAAAATTTCCGAGGGTAGAGTTACCAAGATCAAGGAGATTAATATTGTTGGTAATAATGCTTTTGATGATAAAACCCTGTTGGGTAAATTTGAATTGAGCACCTCCAACTTGTTGTCGTTTTACACTAAAAATGATCAATACTCCAAGCAAAAATTATCTGCGGACTTGGAGACTCTCAGGTCTTATTATCTGGATCGGGGCTATATTAATTTTTCAGTTGAGTCCACTCAGGTAGCCATTACGCCGGATAAAAAAGATATTTATGTCACCATTAATGTCAAGGAAGGCGATGTTTACAGGCTATCTAAAGTAAAGCTGGCGGGTAATCTGGTGGTAGCCCCTGACGAATTGATTAAACTGGTCAGCGTTGGGCCGGAAGAGATATTTTCCAGAAAAAATGCAACTGAAACTTCAAAAGCCATTCAGGATCGTTTGGGTGATGAGGGTTATGCATTTGCGAACGTTAACATGGTTCCAGAAATCAACGAAGCTCAAAAGACAGTTGATATGACTTTCTTTGTCGATCCGGGTAAGCGTGTCTATGTTAATCGTATAAATATGCATGGTAACGCTAAAACCCGTGATGAAGTACTACGTCGAGAAATGCGTCAAATGGAAGCCAGTTGGGCTTCAAGTTCAAAAATTGAGCGCTCAAAAACGCGACTTGAGCGGTTAGGTTATTTCGAATCGGTCAATGTTGAAACACCGCCGGTTGTGGGTACTGCCGATCAGATTGATGTTAATTATACGGTGGTAGAAAAAGCTTCCGGTAATTTATCGGCGGGTATCGGATACTCGCAGGTTCAAGGTATCGTATTAAATGCCAACATTTCTCAGGATAACGTCTTTGGTTCGGGCAAGAGGGTGAACCTTGCTTTCAACAACAGTGATTATCTCACTAATTACCAATTTGGCTTTTTTAATCCTTATTTCACTGTGGATGGCATTAGCCAGGGCTATAACATTGGCTATGCAAAGCGAAATGCCGGCGCGGTAAATATTGCCAATTATTCTACTGATATTTTCAATGCCGGTATCAATTTCGGAATTCCTTTGAATGAATTCGACCAGATACGTTTTGATACGGATGTAAAACATACCACATTAAAGACTAATGATTATTCATCCCAACAAATTAATCAGTTTCTTGAGGAAGAAGGCACTAACAAGTTTTGGACCTTTGGTCAGGCAGTGAGCTGGACACACGATACCCTTAATCGGGCAATATTTCCCAATAAAGGTGGTCAACAACGCTTATCAGGTTTAGTGATGATTCCCGGTAGTGATCTTGAATATTATAAAGTCGGTTACAGGCATCAACATTATTTCCCTTTGGCTAAGGATTTAACTTTCAAGTTGAATGGCGAAATCGCCTACGGGGGCAGTTATGGAGATACTCAAGGATTG
>NQJG01000123.1 GCA_002256465.1 Methylococcaceae bacterium NSP1-1
GATAAACTGTCAACATAGGCCTGACCTTGCTCGATTAATTGCACCGCATAGTTGTAGAGCTGTTCAAAATATTCGGAAGCATGATGTAATTCTGCCCATTCAAAACCTAACCATTGCACATCCCTTTCGATAGCCTCCATGTATTCGATGCTTTCCTTTTCGGGATTAGTGTCGTCAAAACGCAGATTACAAGTGCCGTTAAATTCGGCGGCAATACCAAAATTCAGACAAATCGATTTTGCATGACCAATATGAAGATAACCATTAGGTTCAGGTGGAAATCGAGTGGCCACTTTGCCGTTATGTTTGTTTTCTTTAAGATCATTAGTAATGATCTGACGAATAAAATTTGCCGAAGGTTGATTATCGTTTGTGGACATGGTTTTTTAATGTGTTGAATATATTATTGAAGTAAATTCAATAGACAGGGTTTGAAGGTTAAAATCTTAAGAAACTTTTAGGGTATAACTTAACAGTAAAACCCGATCAAGGCCAAGCCTGCAGTAATAATTTTCATTTGGGTTCCGCTATCCTTATTGCTCGCAATTCTGACCGATTATTTCTTTTTGATATAGAAAATCTGCTTATCATCCTGTTTTATCAACTCAATGATTTGATGGCCGGATTGGTTAGCATAAACACCAAAATCCAAATGTGCGGCTGGATCGGTTGCGATAACTTTGACCACAGCGCCGCTGGCCATTCCTGTCAATGCTTTTTTTAGACGCAACAACGGTAAAGGACACAGCAAACCGCTGGCATCGATTTCCAGGCTAAATTCAATCATTGTTATTAGTTGCTCAACTTAACTGTAGATTGCTTATAATACCATCCCCTAGTGAATCTATGAATCATCGTAATAAAATGGATTATTTCCCCGTTTTTGTAAAACTTAAAGACCAGGATTGCCTTGTTGTCGGAGCCGGTGAAATCGCCGCCCGCAAGATTGAGCTATTAGCCCGTGCCGGTGCGAAAATCACTGTGATAGCCAACAAGATAAGCCCACAGGTATCGAGCCTGGAGGCATCTTGCCATTTAAATTTACTGCAAAAATCCTTTACCCCGACTGATTTGTGTGGCTTCAGACTGGTTGTATCGGCGACAGATAATAAAGAAACCAATCAATTGGTTGCTAAAACAGCTGAGGAACAAAACATTCTTGTTAATGTGGTTGACAATCCCGGCTTATGCCGCTTCATTTTTCCGGCCATTATTGATCGCTCACCCATCATTGCAGCAGTATCTTCCGGAGGAGCCGCCCCCGTTTTAGCCCGGTTACTCAGAGCCAAAATAGAAAGCATAATTCCTCCTGCCTATGGGCGACTATCGCAGCTAGCAGAAAAATTTAGAATTGACGTTAAAAAACACATTAAAGAACCCGCTCAACGCAGAATTTTCTGGGAAAATATCTTTCAAGGATCTGTTGCTGAATTGGTTTTCTCAGGCAATGAACAAGGTGCCGAACAACAATTACAGCAAGCCCTTAGCAAGCAAAAGGACCGCGTTAGCTTAGGCGAAGTCTATCTGATAGGAGCAGGTCCTGGTGCGCCGGATTTGTTAACTTTTCGCGCCTTACGCTTGATGCAACAAGCCGATGTTATTGTCTATGACCATCTTGTTTCGCCAGAGATTCTCGATTTGGCACGCAGGGACTCGGAAAAGATTTATGTGGGCAAGCAACGAGAAAAACATACTCTACCGCAGGAATCCATCAATACCTTGCTCGCAGACCTGGCTAAAGCAGGAAAACGGGTGGTGCGCTTAAAAGGCGGCGATCCTTTCATATTTGGTCGAGGGGGCGAGGAAATTGAAACTTTAATGCAACAGGGTATCAATTTTCAGGTTGTACCCGGAATTACGGCCGCTTCAGGTTGTGCAACATATGCAGGTATTCCGCTAACTCATAGAGATCACGCTCAATCATGTACTTTCGTCACTGGGCACCTGAAAGATAATTCTATTAATTTAAACTGGACACAACTTGCTGCACCCAATCAAACCATCGTTATCTATATGGGATTGGTAGGACTGGAAAAAATATGCCAGTCTTTAATTGCCCACGGCAGCCCCAAAGATTTGCCTGTTGCCCTGGTGCAGCAAGGCACTACAACAAATCAGCGAGTCATTACCGGCACCTTGGAAACGTTACCTGCTACCATTGCCGGCTTGAATATCAAACCGCCAACTTTGATTATAATAGGCACTGTAGTGACTCTACACGAAAAGCTTAACTGGTTTCATGGTAGTCAAGCAGACTAATTATGAATTGCAGAGGCAAAGTAAAGGTTTTTTATAGCACTCCAAAATAATGCATATAATTCAGCTAACATTCATTGATATGAATGATAATACGGCTAAAGAGAAATAAAAGATTGAATTTTTCGGTTAAATTCCCTATTCTTTGCTGGTTTAAATTTTATTCGAATTCCTTTTTCCCACGAAGAGAACTGCAGTTCTCTTTTTTTACACCAAGAGAGGTCACTATGAAAAAATCGCTAGGTACAATAGCAGGTATTGTTTTAATCGCTTTAAGTGGATCAGCATTAGCTGACGAACAGATGGAAATTGGTCAAAAGATTTATGAACGTGCTTTCGGTCGTGGCTGCGGTACGTGCCACGATATCGCTTCAAATCCACAGTTACCCGCTCTAATTAAAGCAGGCACACTGGACAGAGCGAAATTCGAAGAAGTTCTGAGAAATGGCAAAGGTGGTATGCCGAAAGCTGTTGATGAGATTATGAAGAACAAAGCAGTTGAAAAAGCCGGTTTGACTGAAGAATTGGCAATTGACTATTTGTACAAATATATTGGCAGCAAATAATAATAACAACGCGCGCAAAAAAGCCGCCCCAGTCATAGACTGGGGCGGCTTTTTTATGATTACAACAAAGTTTGAAATAGAGTATCAGTGCAACCGCAAGCTATTGCCTCCAGGTTATTTCTTACCTAAATAACGTATGATGGCTTCTTTATAAGGCAGGCGATAGCGATTTTTAAACCAGATACCTGCAACAGCCGCCAGCATTAACCCGCAAGAAGCGAGAGTCACATAAATTAGACGCTTTAACTCGGACATTTCCTGCATTAATTGCTCATTATCGATGACTACTTTCTCTTTCTTTGCGGGCTCTGAGTAAGAACGCAGAACTTTAACGTCATTTTTCAAGTCTTCTATTGTTCCTAATGCCTTGGAAGCCGTGCCCAGACGAATACTCTCCTCCAAAGTTCTTAATTTACTTTCGATCGAGCCACTGACTAAACCAACAAACTGCCCTTTCAAAGTATTAACTTCGGCAGACAACACCGGATTCATTTCAGCAACAGCGACTTCAGGTTTTTTATAACTGGTAACGTCATTAGCAGGAACGAAGAAAAAACCGGCAATAACAATGACTGTCATCAAGAAAAAAACCATAGCCATTAACCATCGATTCACTTTCATCAATCCTTGATGCGAAGGTATTCTTTGCAGAACCACAACTTCTGATTTCGTCTCGTGCAACTCACTCATTATTTACTTCCTCTCAGACCGGGCACAGACAAGCATACCGGTTGGACAAATATTATTTTTATAGTAACTACCTGAACAGATAATTATACAAGCTAAATAATATTTGTCCTGTGTTTTTATTGGCCGAATTAACGCAAGCGTTTAGCAGCGGCTATACGCATTCTCAGCGCGTTTAATTTGATAAAACCCTCGGCATCTTTTTGATTATAGGCACCAGCATCATCTTCAAACGTGGCAATACTTTCATCAAACAGACTGTCGGTTTCAGAAGCCCGGCCAACAACAATCACATTACCTTTATAAAGTTTAAGCCGTACTTTGCCATTTACAGAAACCTGTGAAGCATCGATCATGGTTTGCAACATTTTACGTTCAGGGCTCCACCAATAGCCGTTATAGATTAACGATGCGTAGCGCGGCATTAACTCATCCTTCAAGTGCGCCACTTCCCTGTCCAGCATGACCGTGCCCGCAGGCGTCTCATAACAGCCGCGTGATTTCATACCCACATAGCGATTTTCAACAATATCCAATCGGCCAATACCATTATCACCCGCCACCTTGTTTAATTTTTCCAGAACCGTGGCAGGCGAACAGGGCACATCATCAATCGCAACAATATCACCTTGCCGATAAGTCAATTCTATATAAGTCGCCTTATCCGGCGCGGCTTCAGGTGATACCGTCCAGCGCCACATATCTTCTTCAGGCTCTGTCCAGGGATCTTCCAGAATACGACCTTCATAAGAGATATGCAGCAAATTGGCATCCATTGAATAAGGCGACGTTTTGCCTTTTTTCATTTCTACAGGAATACCATGTTTTTCGGCATAAGCCAGCAGGGTCTGCCTGGAGTTTAAATCCCATTCACGCCACGGCGCTATAACCTGTATATCGGGGCGTAAAGCGTAAGCGCCTAACTCAAAACGCACCTGATCGTTTCCTTTACCGGTCGCGCCGTGTGAAATAGCTGTTGCACCCGTTTCGTTGGCAATTTCAATCAACCGTTTGGCAATTAAAGGGCGGGCAATGGATGTACCCAGCAGATATTCACCTTCATAAACTGTGTTGGCACGAAACATCGGAAAAACATAATCACGCGCAAAGTCTTCCCGCAAATCTTCAATATAAATATCTTTAATGCCGGCAGCTTTGGCTTTTGCCCGTGCTGGTTCGACTTCTTCGCCCTGCCCTAAATCGGCCGTAAAAGTAACGACTTCACACGCATAAACATCCTGCAACCATTTAAGAATTACGGAAGTATCCAAACCTCCGGAATAAGCCAATACAACTTTATTGATTTTTGACATAACGCCTTCGTGCTCTGAGTTAAAAATACTGGACATTATACCC
>NQJG01000124.1 GCA_002256465.1 Methylococcaceae bacterium NSP1-1
ATATCGCACGCTATTTCCGTCCATTGATCATACCTTATGCCAAACAAGCTGATACGTTGAGCTTGCGGAAAAAGATTTTTTCCGGGATAGTATTCCAACGGGGACGGACCTGACTGAACTCAGCGTGTGTTGCGCGGCGGCTCTTGGTACATCGGACCGGACGGGCTGCGCTCGGCGAACCGTAGCAGGAACAACCCGGCCTCCCGCCACTCCTCATCGGCTTCCGTCTCGCCTAGGACAAACCCTTTGCACTTTGTCCTTTTACCCTTTAAATTTTTTACTTTTTCCTTCGAGGAGCGGCTATTTGGCTGCCCGTGAGAGCTATGAATCAGGGATTGTATCCTTAGTATTGCTCAAAAAATGCCTGGAAATAAGCTAAAAATATACAGGAATATTCAAGAAATGAAATGACAGAACTCAATCAAAACAATCGACAAACTACTTTTTATAAAGCATCAAGATTCTGCGTCGCCCCCATGCTGGATTGGACGGATCGACATTGTCGTTTTTTTCATCGGCTGATTTCACAACACGCCTTGTTGTATACGGAGATGGTAACGACCGGGGCATTAATTCACGGTGATAAACACCGGTTTCTGCAATTTAATGCCGCTGAAAACCCACTTGCTTTTCAATTGGGAGGCAGTAATCCTCACGAGTTGGCTATTTGTGCCCGAATGGTTGAAGACTATGGTTATACGGAAGTAAATTTGAATGTTGGCTGCCCCAGTGATCGGGTTCAAAACGGCCGTTTTGGAGCCTGTTTAATGGCCGAGCCGGAACTGGTCGCTGAATGTGTTGCAGCAATGTCTCAGGCGGTTGCAATTCCGGTCACCATTAAATCAAGAATTGGTATTGATGAGCGCGATTCTTACCAAGAGCTGGCGCATTTTGTTGATATAATCGCCAATGCCGGTTGCAGCACATTTATTGTCCATGCCAGAAAAGCCTGGTTGAGTGGCTTATCGCCCAAGCAAAACCGGGAAGTCCCGCCGTTGCGCTACGATCTGGTTTATCAATTGAAAAAAGATTTTCCGCAGTTGGAGATTATAGTGAATGGCGGTATTACCTCATTAAATCAGGCTGAAGAAATGCTGAAACATGTTGATGGTGTCATGATGGGTCGAGAGGCATATCACAATCCTTATATACTAGCGGAGGTTGATAAGCGGTTTTTTGGTGCAGTTAGCGATCCTCTTTCACGTCATGCGATTGTGGCGTTATTAATACCTTATATTCAGGAACAGCTAAAAACCGAAGCCCGTTTAAACAGTGTTTCCCGGCATATTTTAGGTTTGTTTCATGGCGAACCGGGAGCCAGGGGTTGGCGCAGATATATCAGTGAAAATGTCAGTAAACCCGGCGCGGACGAAAATGTAATACTGGAGGGGTTAAAGTTTACGACTTAAGGTTACAAAACGCTTTTGTCTTGTGCCTTGTTAAAATTCTATACCTGTTCAAAATGTGGCAGCAACTTAAAGGGTAGTGCTATACTTCCAAATATTTTTTATAAGTGAGACTGATAAGTGAAACTGAAAAACATGGAAGAACATTTCGCCGGAATTATTGAAGGGGTCGGTGAAAACTTAGAACGTGAAGGCCTGCTTGATACACCAAAACGGGCGGCCAAAGCATTCAAATTTCTCAACAACGGCTATGAGAAAACACTGGATGAAGTGCTTAATGGCGCTATTTTTACCGCCGATACGGAAGACATGGTTATCGTTAAGGATATTGAACTCTATTCGTTATGTGAACATCATTTATTGCCGTTTATTGGCAAATGCCACGTGGGTTATTTGCCGCAAGGTAAAGTGTTGGGCTTGTCCAAAGTCGCTCGTATCATTGATATGTATGCGCGGCGTTTGCAAATTCAGGAAAAACTCACTAAACAAATAGCGGATGCAATTGAGCTTTCAATTGGGGCTAAAGGTGTGGCCGTGGTCATTGAAGCCAAGCATTTGTGCATGATGATGCGGGGTGTTGAAAAACAAAACTCGGTGATGACGACTTCAGTGATGACAGGCATTTTCCGTAAAGAGATTAGTACGCGCTCAGAATTTCTAAATCTGATTAACAGATAGACTATTCATGACTACCAAAAAAATTGGTGTACTTTTGGCAAATTTGGGCTCGCCAACTGCACCTACAACAAAGGCTGTCCGACGATTTCTTAAAGATTTTCTGTGGGATCCCCGCGTCGTTAACCTGCCTCGCCCTTTGTGGTGGGTGATATTGCATTTTTTTGTGTTGCCATTTCGACCTGCTCGATCAGCAAAAGCTTATCGTAAGGTTTGGCATGAAAAAGGTTCGCCTTTAACTTATTTGACCCGGGAGTTAACCGAGAAAACAGCTGATCAGCTCAACGCTAAAGGCATTACAACAGATTTTGTGATGCGATATGGTGAACCGTCCATAGCAAACCAATTAAGAGCTTTTAAACAAGCAGGCATAACTGATTTGATCATATTGCCTTTATATCCTCAGTATTCTTCGACTACTACAGCATCCATCTATGATCATTTGGTTAAGGAACTTAATCAATGGCGACATCTGCCCAATATTCAATTTATCAGCGATTATCATCAGGATAAACATTATATTGCGGCGGTAGCTGAATCGATTGAACAAGCTTGGCGCGAACAGGATAAAAATGAACTGTTACTTATGTCTTTTCACGGCTTACCCGAGCAGTTGACCAAGTGGGGTGATCCCTATTTTCACCAATGTCATAATACAGCGAAGTTGATTGCTGAAAAACTGGGCCTCAATGAAAAAGAATGGATGATTGTCTTTCAATCCCGTTTTGGCAAGGCAGAATGGCTTAAACCTTATTGTGTAGACACGTTGCAAAATCTTCCAGGGCAAGGAATTAAAGCGGTTGATGTCGTTTGTCCAGGATTTGCAGTTGACTGTCTGGAAACGCTGGAAGAAATAGCTCTGGAGAATAAATCAATTTTTTTGAAATCCGGCGGAACAAGCTATCGGTATATCCCGGCCCTTAATGATTCAGTAGCCCACGTTAAGGCAATCGTTAATTTACTTGAACAAAAATTTTAAGTGGCTATAGTTATCAATTATTAATGGTATGGTTTTTGGTGTGCTCGATTAATGAAGAGTTAAAGCAAAAATGAAAGAAACAATATTGCAAGGCTGGCAAGATGTCTGGCCTACTGTTAAGTCCAGCAAGCCCTTGGCTATAGGGGCCGGTGTCATAGACGAAAGCGCCTTCTATACCATTGAAGTCGATAAAGTGTTTGATGCGGTTAATCATGCCTCAACGCTAATAGGGCAAGCGGTATTGTTTCGTTCTTTAACTCAACCGCTGGATGCTCTTGATGAAATTAAGGCTAAACAGGAAGCCGTTCAGGAGCTACGTAGCAATCCAGCCCTAAAAGAAACCCTGGAAAATATTCTGGAAACTGCCGCCACTCATGAGAGAAACTTTTATTTACTCTTGTTTGGTCAATTTCTGGGCACCTTTGGCACAGCCAGAGAAGAGCATGAAATTGAAGGATATGGTTATCTGCAGTACAAAAGAGGTATTCAGTTTATGCTTGAACTGGTAGAACAGATTCAAGCTGCCGAGATACCACAAAGTGTTTATTTGAAAACACTGTTTGACAAAATAAAAGCTTTCGCAGATACGCGAGCTTATTCATTAATGGAAGGCCCGGCTTATATCGCTGAAAGTGGTATTCAAACCAAGCAGGAAAGAAAGGGCTCATTTTCACCCGCGATTATTTTCAGACCACGCCTGTTCAAGCCGTTGCTGATTGCAATGGGTTTCGGATTTATTTGGGCATTGGCGCATTTTTTTCCAACGGATATGTTTAACGTTTCTGTTGAAGCAATCCCCACGGCGACCATCTTCTTTGTACCTTTGTTGCTGGTCTATTACCCAGTGGTTGGGAGCTTTGATCGTGACAGCTGCATTATTCCGTTAAGAAATGAATTTAAA
>NQJG01000125.1 GCA_002256465.1 Methylococcaceae bacterium NSP1-1
AACTGGGTTATCTGCTGACTCAGTAGGCCGGGGCTGATGTTTTGCAGGATTTGATGACAAATAAGCAAGCCGTTAAGTTCTTCGGTGCTGAACCATAGACCGGGCAGTTCGTAAGGCTTTTCTGTGTGTTGTTGGTCGTAGAAGTAGCCACCCCGTTTTCTGTCATACTCTAACGGAGCGTTGAGATAATTCCTTAACTCTTCTATGCAGCGGGATGCGGTTGCTTTTGAACATTCCAGTTTGTCCATGATTTCCGTTAACGGAATCGGTATTCGCCGGTTGATTAAGAGACCATGTAATCGGTAAATTCTGTCGAAACGATCCATTTCATTTGGCAAAGCGTTTGCGCATATTTTTAAAACGTGTGATTAGTTCATCGCGCATCATTTTTCTGGCTATTGCGTGACGCGATCCGTTTTTATCTCCTTGCACCTGATCGCTTGAACTTCGCATAGTCGAGAAGATAAGGGTGCCCTTGTTGGATATAGTGAAAGCGCCTGATATCGCCTGAGCGGCATTATAGGAATGGCCCACAAAAAACTCCCGTCTCAGGATATTGAGGCTGGCTGGTCCTCGCTCCAAAATACGATGTTCCAGCACGAAAGCCGGACGTTTATCGATTTTTCTCTTAACCCAGAAAAAACCATGCTCAATATGTAGCGACTGATTTTTAGGATAGTCCAGGAATGTGCGGAAAAGGCCGGGCGCACCAGTTGCCAAAAGCTTCGAGGCCTTGGTCATGGCTTCCAAATCGCTAGCCGCACTGGTTTTTCTCCCCTTGCCACGATCATAAGAAGCAACGCCACGTATGCCCGATTTTAAATAGGCTTTCAT
This sequence comes from Methylococcaceae bacterium NSP1-1, assembly GCA_002256465.1. Lineage (GTDB taxonomy): Bacteria > Pseudomonadota > Gammaproteobacteria > Methylococcales > Methylomonadaceae > Methylobacter_C. The sequence continues at coordinate 835 of NQJG01000125.1, forward strand.
GCGCCCGGCCAGAATATCACGATAAACCTTTGACAGCGCTTTTGCCGAAGTTTGCCCGGACGTTATGGATTTCCTGAGACTGGCAATTTCTTCGGAAGACAGGTTGAACTTATCGCCTCCGGTAAATTTTTTCAGTTGTTTAAGTTCCTCTGCGTCCGCTGACGTAAATTTTGCTTTAGCCAAGCTCGCTTCAATCTTGAGTGGATCAATACGGCCTGAGGCAATCACATTGGTATCCCCTTCGAAGACGCGTTCGGAAAGTACAAGGTCGGCGACTTTATAAGTATACATCGGCGCGAAGATGGCAAATGATTCCGCCAACATTTTATCTGTCGTTTCGGGTAGATCAGCGGTTATGATTTCGCCGGCAAACAGTTTTTTCGCATCCTCTTGTTTAAATCCGAGACTGGTAGCGATACTTGAGAGCTCGCCGAAGTCGCCATAGGCGTATCCGCTGACAGAGACAAACAGCAATACCAGAAAAATTCTGGATTTAAGAATAAGTGTGCACATGAATAATCCCGGTTAATTCAGTTGATTATAACTGACAAGAGAGTTCGGATTTTATTTATTGGGAATATTTCCTTTTCATAGTGCTTGTCTATGAGTTTATTAATGATTTGGATATTATGGTGCAATTTACAATAAAGTTTTAGAGTGAACTATGAGAAAGGTGTTATGTGGAATACTCGGGTTAGTCAGTCTTACGGCCGTTGGAGCTACTCCGGAAAAAGATAAGCCGCTTGACCTGGGCGTCATCGATGTAGTCGGCGTTACGCCTCTGCCTGGCAGCGGTGTTGCTGCTCAAAAAATTCCAGCCAATATTCAGACTGTTACTTCAAAACAATTGGAAGAAACCCAAAGCCTGTCATTAGCGCAATACATGACCCGTTTTCTGGGTAGCGTGAGCGTCAATGAAGCACAAAGCAATCCATTGCAACCGGACATTTATTATCGCGGTTTTGCGGCGACACCTATTTTGGGTTTGCCGCAAGGCATATCGACTTATGTCAATGGCGTTAGATTTAACGAACCCTTTGGCGACTCGGTTAATTGGGACTTAATCTCTGAAAACGCGATTGACACGATGGCGTTATTCCCCGGCTCTAATCCTGTATATGGCTTGAACACGCTGGGCGGCGCCATATCAATCAAGACCAAAACCGGATTTTCAGCGCCCGGTCATCAATTTGAGGCTTATGGCGGTTCCTGGGATAGACATTCTGAAGAACTGACCAGCGGCTGGAATAATGGCACCTGGGGTTATTTTTTAGACCTGCATAACTTTGATGAAAATGGCTGGCGGAATTATTCACCCTCAACAGCTTTACAAGGATTAGGTTCATTGAGCTGGCGTGGTGATAAAGGTTCGCTGGATTTAACCCTGGCCGCTAATGATAATAACTTGAAAGGCAATGGCGCCGTACCTGTCCAGTTACAGGAACTGGACAGAAATGCTGTTTTTACGCATCCCGACCAGACCACAACACGCATGTTTTTTTCTGAATTGGCAGGCAGTTACGATCTGACTGATGCTGTTGAAGTCAGTGGTAATGCCTATTTTCGGCAGAATCGCATCAAAACGTTTAATGGCGATAACAGTGATTACGAAGACTGCGAACTGGAGGAAAATGCGGGCCTATTGTGTGAAGATCCCGGCGATGACGAAGAAGTTGTGATAGATACCAACGGCCAAAATGTAGATGCTGTTGATGCTGTCGAAGGCGCAACCAATAATACCAGCCAAACCTATCAGCGCAGTCGCGGGGGTACGTTACAGTCGGTGTTTAGTCAGGATTTATTCAAACATGAGAACAATCTGACTGTCGGCGCAACCTATGATTATGCCACTGTGCATTTTGAATCGGACACAGAGCTCGCAGCTTTAACAGAAAGCAGAGGCACAATTGGCAGCGGCATTCGTGTCGATGAATCCAAAGTGCGACTGAATACCAATACAGAAACGGTGGGGGCATTTTTCACCGACAGCTTTTCCATTACAGATGCCTTGACCGCTACCATAGCCGGACGTTTTAACCATATCGGAATCAATATGGAAGACCAATACATCAACGATCCTGATAAAACCTTAAACGGATCGCATACGTTTGACCGGTTTAATCCCTCTGCCGGATTAACTTATCAAATTCGTAAAAATCTGGGTGTATACGGCAGTTACAGCGAATCGACACGCGCACCGACACCGATGGAATTAAGCTGTGCCGATCCGGAAGCTCCGTGTAAACTGCCAAACTCCTTCGTTGCCGACCCGCCTTTGAAACAAGTTGTTGCAAAGACCTGGGAAACCGGTTTCAGGGGTGACCTGGATGAATTATTAGGTAAAGGTGATTTGAAATGGAATCTGGGATTTTTCCATACCATTAACAATAACGATATTATTTTTCGCCGGGACGCTTCCAGCAATATTATCAGTCAAGGCTATTTTGATAATGTCGGACAAACCCGTCGCTATGGCATAGAAGCCGGAACAACTGTAAATTACCCACAATTGTTCAGTCAGATTGACGATTGGCATTTTTCGACCAACTATACCTATTTAAACGCCACCTTTATGAATGAGTTTGACACCGTTGATCCGCTGGACCCTTCTCAGGTCGCGGTTGTCAGTAGCGGCGACAGAATCCCGGGCATTCCGGAGCATCTCTATAAAATGACTCTCGGTGTTGATTTATGGCAGAAAGTGTCCTTCGGTATTGACGGGATATACAGTGGCGATCAGTATTTTAGAGGCGATGAAGCCAATAACCATAATAAATTAAGCGGTTACTGGGTGTTCAATACCACGGCAGAGTACAAGGTGAATAAGCATTTCGCCTTGTTTGGCAAGCTCAATAATATTTTCGGCACAAACTATAACTCTTTTGGCGTTTATGGGGAGGCTTCCGAGGTATTAGGGCCTGCATTTAACGATAGCCGTTTTGTATCACCCGGCGCACCAAGGGCAGGCTGGATTGGCGTGCGTTTAAGCCTGTAAATCAAGCAGTTCCAGTCTTGTTTAATTTGATGCAGAAATCTAGTAAAGTAACTACTGGGCTAAGTTTTTAATGTGGGAGGACTCGAACATGACCAAAATCATCGATAAGGAAAAGGAACGTATCGAACATGACCAAAATCGTCGATAAGGAAAAACAACGCATTAGAAAAGTAGCACATCTGCTTTATGATGGCGCTCGCCCCGTAAGGATTCTCCGCTCTATAGACTGGCCCGCGTCAGTCAAACAAGACTTTTTTGCCAAAGGCGCAAAAGAACTGCCGGTGGTCAGCTATCCCGGCTTCGATGCGAAACCTACCATCGACATCATTCGTGAAGCGCGCCGAATGATCATTCCGATTTCTCCTATCGACCTATGGCTTGAGCGGCAGTCGAACAGTATTGAAACCGGTGCCCGAATGCTGGCCGGCGCCGGCACTCCGGGATTTTTTGAGCATTCGCGACATGTCTACGGAGAACCGATAGAGCCTTTGCGCTTCATTCCCGCCACCCCGCTGGAACTTGCGCAGAGCGTTCAAGACGTCATCGACCAGCTCGCCCGCATTGATTTGGGTGTTGCGCCATCCGCCCATCTTTCCGCTGATGACGTGGCGAAGGAGATCCGGAAGGCGGTGAATCTACATTTCGCCGAAGATGCGCCCAAGGTCGTGCTGGTAGACACCCTATCCGCCAACGCCCTTGCCACCGCAGACAGGATCCGTATCCGCCGCGATGCCCGCTTCACCGATAGGGATGCGGCGCAGTTGCTGAACCACGAAGCTTATATCCACGTGGCTACATCGCTCAATGGCCGCATTCAGACCGACCTGCCAATTCTGGGCGCCGGGCATCCAAGCACCACCCGCACGCAGGAGGGTCTTGCGGTGTTCTCGGAAATCATCAGCGGCACCATCGAATTGGATCGTCTGCGCCGACTGGCAGACCGTGTTTTTGCCATCCAGATGGCGATTGAAGGCGCTGATTTTTTGCAGGTGTATCACTACTTTCTTGAACGCACAGGCAATACCGATCAATCTTTCGAAAATGCCCGGCGTGTGTTTCGGGGTGGGGTGATCACCGGCGGGGCGCCCTTCACGAAGGACGTCGTTTATATCTTCGGCCTGTTGCAGGTGAGCACTGTGATCCGGGCAATTTTCTCTGCCGGACGATCCGACTGCTTGCGCCTGTTATTCTGTGGAAAGCTGGAAGCTCAGGACATTCCTGCACTGTGCGAGCTGGCCGCCATGGGGCTATGCAAGCCTGCCCGTTACCTGCCGCCATGGGCGAGTGACCTGCGTTCCTTACTCGCTATACTGACCTATGACACGTTTATGAACAAAATCGATCCTGCGCCGATGATGGTTGTGGTTCAGAAAATGCTGGAAAACGCACCCATTGTCGAGTTTCCGGTCGAAAAATGAATAATTCAAGACATCGGCAAATGAACAAAACCAAAATTGCGATCGTCTGCCAAGGCCAGATATGTTCTGCACATGCTTTTGTAGTCTTACCACCTAACGAAGAGTGAGGCCAATCCGCCAAACATTGCACCAAGCCATGTTTGATACGATTCCAATGACAAATAACGCGTAAGGAGTAATCCGTAGGGCGCATTAGCGTAGCGTAATGCGCCGTATGAATCGAGAGGCTCTCATTCGGCGGAATACGCTACGCTATTCCGCCCGACGCGATAGAGTATTCAAAACCTGATTCCCAATTTCCAGATTGGGGATCAACACAAATCACACCGCTACTCCCCAGCCCTGACATCAAACTCAATCTTCCAGCGACCACTGTCTTTTTGCGAAACGGCTTGCAGTTCCAGTGTGCCGACTTCGGTTACTGCTGCACAAAGATGGTACGGGTACAACTTCGCCCGGTCTGCGGCCTTCTTCCGGCAGGGTAATTTCAATTTCATCCAGCTCGGACAGTTCTTCATCGGTCCAGTATTCCAGTGCAATAGGATGGGCTGACGTAAGGAAGCCCATCGTTCGCGATTGACAATGCTCCCTACCTCAGCCCATCCTATCGGACTGTTACTCGATTACCCAGTTTTCAAGTTTTAAATCGGGAACTCTCTCAAACTCCCGTAGATTATTTGTAACCAGTGTTGCGTTTAAACTTAACGCATGGGCAGCAATCAGCATATCCATATTGCCTATCGGCGTTCCTTTGGCTTTTAAATCTGCTCTGTTTTTAGCATAAATAACCGCCGCTTTTTCATCCCAGCTATGTAATGTGGTGAGGGCGATAAATGCTTGCAATTGGATTTGTCTTGCCGTTTGTAAATGTTCAGGACTCAGGGTAACGCCAGAACAAAGCTCAGCATAGACAATCGCAGAAATATGGATTTCTTGGATATGATTAAATTTTTCCAGCAAGTAAGGCGGGTGCTTTTTTAAAATATAAACGCAAATATTGGTGTCCAGCATGACCATTAATAAAACTCCCGCTCTTGCGGTATTTCATTATCTCTTTCAGCGAGAAAGTCATCATCAAAGACACTTTTAGAGGCAAAAAATTTATTCCATTTGTTAACCAATCGTTTTGTATTGTCTTTTAAGTTATTTTCATACATGACAATGACTTTTGCATGACTTGCTTTTACGTCATCGGGCAATTTCAAATGAATTTCATGATCTTGTGTAATGACTGCATTTAGTTCTATGACCTGCATGGTTAAACCCTTTTTTAATTGTAAACGCGTAAGGTGCTATCCATTGGGCGCATTAGCGTTAGCGTAATGCGTATGAATCGGTGGGCACTCATTCGGCGGAATACGCTACGCTATTCCGCCCTACCTTAGAGCCTTCTAAATCTAATTCCCCCATCTGGAGATTAGAAATCAACATCAAGCCGTGCCCTATTCACCAGCCCTGACATCAAACTCAATCTTCCAGCGACCACTGTCTTTTTGTGAGACCGCTTGCAGTTCCAGTGTGCCGACTTCGGTTACTGCTGCACAAAGATGGACGGGTACAACTTCGCCAGGTCTGCGGCCTTCTTCCGGCAAGGTAATTTCAATTTCATCCAGCTCGGACAGTTCTTCATCGGTCCAGTATTCCAGGCGCGTACCAACTTTGTCTTCACGGCGGATATTGGAGGCAAAGAAACGGAAACGGACCGGCTCGCCAATCACCAGGCCGAATTCATCGTCCGGTAATTCTTCCTGTGTGCCTTCTTCCATGCCAAACGGCGCGATACACAAGGCTTCAATCTCCGGAGCCAGGCCAGGAACAGCAGGCATCGCACTTTCAATACCGACATAATAAGCCGCGGCAGTGCCGCCTTTAATTCGAACGCCTTTACCTTTGCGGACAAATCCGTAATAAGCGGCGCCTCTTGCAACCGCCAGATCAAGATCGGCGCCCGCCAGCAAACGCGCTTCAGGCGCTTGCTCACCTGCCAGCCATGAATTTAATACTTCCATTAAACGTTTTGCCAGTGCATCAGCTTTTAATACGCCGCCATTAAACAGGACGGCTGTGGGATGCAGGAAGGTTGCATGTTCGGGCAGGTTTATATCTTTAAGATCGTCAGTGGCTTTTTGCTGTTTGGCTAGAAAAGCCGC
>NQJG01000126.1 GCA_002256465.1 Methylococcaceae bacterium NSP1-1
ATCGAACAACAATCGCGATTTCGTGACAGCCATGTTCAGCTGGGAGCAAAACGTGAATCGGCTAATAAGCTTAATACAAGAGTGACTCCAAACAAAATATTTTTAAAACAGGAATAAACAGCTATGTGCGGAATCGTCGGTATCTTCGATATAAAAGAAAAGCGGGAAATTAATCGGGATTTACTTTCGCGAATGAACGAAAGCCAACATCACCGTGGACCTGATGAAGGTGGGCTACATATCGAAGCCGGTTTAGGGTTTGGTCATCGCCGATTATCAATTATAGATCTAGCCAGCGGCCAGCAGCCGATGGTCAGTCATGATAAAAATGCTGTGCTTACTTATAATGGGGAAGTATACAATTTTCTTGAATTGAGAAAGGAATTGGAAGATCTTGGCTTTGTCTTCCAAACTCACTGCGATACAGAAGTCATTTTATATGCATGGCAAGCATGGGGCGAGTCTTGTGTGGACAGATTGCGCGGCATGTTTGCCTTCGCCGTTTGGGACAGAGATCAGCAAACTTTATTTCTTGCACGTGATCGTCTGGGAGTTAAGCCGCTCTATTATGCAGAACTACCAAGTGGCCAGTTCATTTTCGGATCAGAATTAAAATCTCTCAAAGAACATCCCGAATTACCGAAAACATTAGATCCAACTGCCGTTGAAGATTATTTTGGTTTTGGCTATATACCTGATCCTAAAACAATTTATAAAAATGTTTATAAATTGGAGCCGGGGTATTGTTTGACTATAAAGCGGGGGAGTAAAACCTATCAGCCACGACAATATTGGGATGTAAAATTTGCTCCCAGACCACCTCAAGATGAAAAAGCAGCCGGTGAAGAACTCATCGAGAGATTACGCGAAGCCGTTAAAATAAGAATGGTCGCTGATGTGCCTTTGGGTGCATTTCTATCGGGGGGCGTAGATTCAAGTGCTGTAGTTGCCATGATGGCGTGTTTATCTAATGATCCCGTCAATACCTGCTCAATCTCATTTGGCGATCCGGCATTCAATGAATCGCAATTTGCTGAACAAGTAGCTGAGCGGTATCACACAGCGCATTGCGTTGAACAAGTTGATCCCGATGATTTTAGTTTGATTGATCAATTGGCAGGGCTTTACGATGAACCTTATGCCGATAGTTCTGCATTGCCGACATATCGCGTATGTGAGCTGGCGAAAAAACAAGTCACAGTCGTATTATCTGGCGATGGTGGGGATGAAAATCTGGCCGGTTACCGACGTTATCGCTGGCATACTTACGAAGAGCAAATGCGCTCATGGCTGCCGGATAACATTAGAAAACCCGTGTTTGGTTTATTAGGACAGGTTTATCCTAAAGCGGATTGGGCACCGAAAATCTTCAGAGCAAAATCAACCTTTGAATCCATTGCCCGGGATTCTATGGAAGGTTATTTTCACAGTGTTTCAGTACAATCCAATGAATTTCGCAGCAAGCTGTTCAGCGATCAATTAAAAGGTAATTTACAAGGCTATCAAGCGGTGGACGTGTTCAGAAGACATGTCGATAATGCTCCGACAGAAAGTCCGTTATCGCTGGTTCAATATCTGGATATAAAAACTTACTTGCCGGGCGATATTTTAACCAAAGTAGACAGAGCCAGTATGGCTCATGCTTTAGAAGTGAGAGTTCCATTACTGGATCATAAGCTGGTTGAATGGATGGCCGGATTGCAGCCGGACATGAAACTGAGAGGCCGCGAGGGCAAATATATCTTTAAAAAATCGTTGGAGAGCTATTTGCCGGACGATATTTTATATAGGCCCAAAATGGGTTTCTCTGTACCGTTGAATGCTTGGTTTAAAGGACCGTTAAAATATAAGGTGCAGGAATCTCTACTTGGAGAAACCATGACACATTGTGGATTATTTAATCATTCATTTTTGGAATACATAGTCAACCAGCATCAAAGTGGCATGCGAGATTACAGTTCACCCATTTGGTCGTTATTGATGTTTGAAGCATTTTTACGAACTAATAGCTAAGGGAACTCACAAAAAACAAACCGTCATACATGTATATTATTTAACATAATATACATTATGCGAAGTTATGTAATAGGCGAAATAGGAGGGTATACTTACCCCTGTTCTCGCGTTGTTGTGAATCGTTCTTACTTGAAAAAGAGCTTGTTAATCATTTTTTGCCTGTTGTTTCTGGTTATAGGCAGCCAATTGTTCCGGTGTCGCCTCTTTTTGAAATTTATCTTTCCATTCGTTATAAGGCATACCGTAGACCATTTCCCTGGCTTGCTCATAATCCACTGCTATGCCATGCTCTATCGCCGCTGCTGTATACCACTTGGCTAGACAATTTCTGCAAAAATCCGCTAATATCATTAAATCGATATTTTGAATCTCAGTGTGCTGCTGTAAGTGACTGACCAAACGTCTGAATACGGCAGCTTCTAATTCGGTTTGCGTATTTTTATTCATTGATCAACTCCAAAAATAATAAGCATTCTAGCAGAAACAACCATGCAGGCATGTACATTCGCCATGAAAAATTCTACAATACAGCTGTTAAGTTTGCGTAAAGCAACCGTCTGACTTTATAAAATTCCATATTATCATTAATCTTTTCAATGTAGGCATTAACCGACATACAGCAAGTTGATAGTCGTGCTAATCTGCAAAGTAAAGATGATTGTGAACTATTCTTTACCTAAGCAAACATACTGACTATAAACTGACTTCTTCAAGATCAATTGATCAATAGGAGAATTATAGAAATTTATGCCTGACCACCCTCATCACAGCTACTATGAAACAGCTTCTCGAATTCTTTCCCATTATTTTATTTTTTGTCGCGTATAAACTTTATGATATTTATATAGCGACCGCCGTTATTATCGCGGCCACTATTATTCAGGTGACTTATGCCTGGTTCAAACACCGTAAAATTGAAACCATGCAATGGATTACCTTGGGCCTTGTTATTGTTTTCGGTGGAGCAACCATTTATTTACATGATGAGCAATACCTTAAATGGAAGTTTTCTATTATAGAATGGTTGTTCGGCATCGCCTTTTTAAGTAGCCATTTTATAGGCAAAAAAACCTTCATTGAAAGAATGATGTCTAGTAATTTAACCTTACCGTCATTAATATGGAAGCGTTTGAATCTCAGTTGGGCTAGTTTCTTTATCAGTATTGGTTTTCTCAATGTTTATGTCATGTACAATTACAATACAGATGACTGGGTTACCTTTAAAACATTTATTGCTCCTGGTTTGATGCTTGTTTTTATGGTGGTACAAATGGTTTTTTTATACAAATACATCCCGGAAGCTGAGGAGTAAATGGTGTTATACGCAATTATCAGCGAAGATATTGAGGATAGTTTAGGGAAAACTGGTTTTACAGGCAGTCTGGTTGTTGCCGAATTCGACAGTTTGCAAGCCGCTCAAGAATGGGCTGGTGCTGATCCCTATAACGATGTCGGCGTGTATGCAAAAGTTACTGTTAAACCATTTAAAAAGGTATTTCCTCAATGACATCTGAACAAATTAAACAATTATTAAATGATGCTTTTAATCCGGAGCTATTAGAAATTATTGATCACAGCGCTGCTCATGCCGGACATGCCGGCGCAAAAAGCGGCGGTGGCCACTATCATGTCACTATTGTCGCGGAAGCTTTCGAAGGAAAGTCGTTGGTCCAGCGGCACCAACTTATCTATAAAGCACTTGGCGACATGATGAAACAACAAATTCATGCCTTAGGCATTAATGCCCTCTCACCCTCTGAAGAAACTAAAGGAAGCTTATAAATGAAAAAAATGATAATCCCTCTACTTATTGCTGGTACTGCACTGGTTGCTGGCTGCGATCAAAAAGCCACAGACAGCTCATCAGCGACACCTGCTGTTTCGAAAGCTGATGCCGTTGCTGTCGTTAATGGCCAGTACATAGCCAAATCTGCACTCGAGCAGTTGGAAAAGGAAATAGCCGAGCGTGGCCACGGTCAAACTTTCCCTAAAGAAAGATTGATCGAAGAACTGATCCAACGTGAACTGTTGGTTCAGGATGCCATACAAAAGCAATTGGATAAATCGGCTGAAGTCATAGCTCAGCTTGACAGCGCTAAAAAAACATTATTAACACAAGCTGATGTACAAAACTTCATAAAAGCGAATCCGGTCACGGATGCCGAAATCAAAGCTGAATATGACAGTAAAGTTGCCGGTGAAAACGGAACTGAATATAAAGCGCGTCATATTTTGGTTAAAACTGAAGAAGAAGCTAAAAAACTGATTGCAGAATTAGACAAAGGCGGGGATTTTGCCAAATTAGCTAACAAGAACTCGTTAGATGCTAAAGAATCACAAAATGGTGGTGATTTAGGCTGGTTTGTTGCTGGTCAAATGGTTGCACCTTTCTCCGAGGCAGTCGTAAAACTGGAAAAAGGTAAATACACCAAAACGCCTGTGCAAACCCAGTTTGGCTGGCATGTGATTTTAAGAGAAGATTCTCGTAAACAAACTCCGCCTCCATTGGAAGCAGTGAAAGAACAGCTGATGCCTTACCTGCAACGTAAAAAAGTCCAAAATATGGTTGAAACGTTACGTAAACAGGCAAAAGTAGAGATATTGGTGCCGCTGACTGATAAGCCGGCAAAAGCACCTGCCGGTGACAAAGCGGCAGCAGGCCAACCTGTTGCTGAAGAAGTTGTCGTTGAAGAAGTTAAAGATAAATCAGGAAAAACTGTTGCTGAAGGCGTCGCTGTTGAAGAAGTTGTCGAAGAAAAAGCCCCGGCAGAAGCTACTGTAACTGATAAAGCGGCAGAGACAGCTAAAGCAGTAGAAAAGAAAGTAGAGAAAGCAGCAACAGAAGCCGCTGGTAAAGTAGAAGAAACTGCTAAAGCCGCCGAAAAGGCAGCCAAAAAAGCAGTATCCTCTGAAACAAAAAAATAGATCCTTTTAGTTCTTTTTAGTGCTGTATAAAAAAGGGCGGATAAACCGCCCTTTTTTTATGCTATTTTTTCCAAATACTGCAAAATAAACTGCACACTTCGATTGCCCCTAAACTCATTGATATCCAGTTTGTAAGCAGCCTTGATTTGTCTTAACCCTAACCAATGCTCCGGCTGGTCTACGAAAAACGCAATTGCATCAATAACCAGGTCACCACCGGGTTTTCTCAATACTAATTTAAGATGCCGTTGTCCAACAATACGCGACTGAATCACATCAAACACTCCGTCAAAAACAGGTTCCGGAAATTCCTGTCCCCAAGTAGCAGCATTTTGTAACAAATCGGCGATTTCAAGCGTCATTTCCTGTTCAGTCAGTTCGCCATCAGACAGTATTTTTTGTTCCAGATCGACATTCGCCAAACGCTTACAAACCATATCATCAAAAGCCAGGGCAAATGGCGGATAATCGTGCATTTTCAAACTTAAACCGGCTGCCATTGCATGACCGCCAAATTTATTTAGTAATTTGGGGTGCAGAGCGGCAATATCGCTCAATACATCACGAATATGCACCCCTGGAATAGATCGCGCCGAACCTTTTATTAAATCCTTGCCGGCAGGAGCAAAGGCAATAACAGGACGATGCAGCCGGTCCTTAATACGTGAAGCTAAAATACCGATGACACCTTGATGCCAATTGGCATCAAATAAACAGACACCGGCAGGTAAATGATGTTCATCCAGAGCTTTCATTTCACTTAATAAGGCCATTGCCTCATGTTTCATAACGCCTTCAACTTCCCGTCGATCATTATTCAGTTCATCAAGCTGAAGAGCCATATCCTTTGCAAGCGATGGATCATTAGTCAATAAACATTGAATCCCCAATGACATATCATCCATACGCCCCGCGGCATTCAATCTGGGGCCCAGTGCGAAGCCCAGATCCGATGCTACAATAGTTTGAGGATTTCTCCCCGATACTTCAATGAGTGCATTCAAGCCGGGGTGACTGCGTCCTGTGCGTATTCTCAATAAACCCTGATGTACCAGAATCCGGTTGATTTGCTCCAGTGCAACCACGTCAGCAACGGTACCCAAGGCGACATAATCAAGCAATTGTGCAAGATTCGGCTCCTGAACCTGATTTTTCTCAAACCAGTTTAATTCTCTTAAACGGCTTCTTAATGCCATTAACACATAAAATATAACCCCGACGCCTGCCAGTGACTTACAGGGAAATTTATCATCAACCAGATTAGGATTTACGATGGCATCGGCTGCGGGTAGCTCATGACCCGGCAGATGATGATCAGTAACCAGGACTTTTATGCCTGAATCTTTTGCTGCCTTTACGCCGTCAACACTGGATATGCCGTTATCAACGGTAATAATAACGTCAGGGTTTTGCAGTTTAACCAGTTCGACAATTTCGGGTGTCAAACCATAACCGTATTCAAAGCGATTCGGGACCACAAATGTCACCTGCCCTGCCCCCAGCAACTGCAAGCCCTTGATAGCCACTGCGCAACTGGTTGCTCCATCGGCATCAAAGTCAGCAACAATGCAAATCCTTTGTTGCTCATTGATGGCAGTGATCAAATGAGCAACCATCTCTTCCATACCCGATAATAACCATGGTGATGGCAGTTTTGCCAGGGTTCGATCCAATTCTGCTTCTGAAGTGACTCCTCTGGCTAAAAATATTCGTTCTAATAGAGGATGAATTTCACCCAATAACGAACGTTTTTTTTCAACAGAGCGAACAACTATAGTTTTTTTTACGCCTTGGTAATACATTAAATGATAAAAAAACAGCACATGGATAATTTAGAAACTACGGTTGATCACGAATAGTGCTATAAAAAATATATGTAAATCCGAAATAATCCATGTGCCGTTAATTATTCCTCTACAGCGCTGACAGACGCCAACATAGTGACCAACTCGCCCTTTTTATACAAATCGATAACGATGTCACAACCACCGACTAATTCGCCGTTGATATACAATTGAGGATAAGTAGGCCAATTTGAATACTCTTTAAGTGCTTCACGCAACTCCGGATCTTCAAAAATATTTACATACATATATCTTGCCTGACAGGCATCCAATATCTGCACAGTTTGACCTGAAAAGCCGCATTGTGGAAAATCAGGTGAACCCTTCATATATAAAACGACCGGATTATTTTCAATCTGGTCTTTGATTCTTTCTATAACGCTCATAGTGCTAATCACTCAAATAAATAAAAACCAACGAATTTTATCAACTTTACACTATTTAAAAAAGTAAATCTTAAAATCCAACGCTTGCCTGAGACCGGATAGGTACTTATAATCGAACATTTTTTTATCGGGCCGCAGAAAGCTGCCTGTTTT
>NQJG01000127.1 GCA_002256465.1 Methylococcaceae bacterium NSP1-1
TATGTGAAAACATTTATCTTGCCAGTTTGTAGAAAGTTCAATGCCGGTTATTAACTTGACGCCTGTTGCATCAGCACACAACTGTGCTTCAGTGAGCCCTTCTGTGGTATCGTGATCCGTTAACGCCAGTGAGGTAACACCTTGCTGATGCGCACGTTGGACTAACTCGGTTGGCGATAATGCACCATCCGAGGCAGTTGAATGACAATGTAAGTCGTAAAGTTCAGTCATAAGTAATTAGGTTCAAGGTACAAGGTGAAAGGTTCAAGAAGATAGCTTTTTACCTTTTACCTTGAACCTTTCACCTGCCTTATTGATATTCGCCATAAAGTTTGGCATAAAGACCCTTTTGGCTTATTAGTGTTTCATGACGTCCTTGTTCACAGATTACACCCTGTTCAAAAACATAAACATGATCGGCTTGTTTAACAGCACTCAGACGATGAGCAATAATAATGGTGGTGCGGCCTTTTAAAAATACTGCAAGTGCTTGATGTAATTTATGTTCAGTTTCGCTATCCAGCGCCGAAGTCGCTTCATCCAATATTACTACCTTAGGATTGGCAACAATCATGCGTGCAATGGCCATTCTTTGTCGTTGACCACCAGAAAGTCGCATGCCCTGACGACCGACAATAGTATCTAAACCATTTTCAAGGTCTTTTACGGCATCTTTTAATTGCGCGATACTCAGTGCATTCCATAATACGGCATCGCTGGCGGGTTTACCCAAAGTGAGATTGGCGCGGATAGTATCGTTAAAGAGAACAGGATGTTGCAGCACCGTAACAACATTTTCTCTGACAACCTCCAGACCTATGCGTTCAATCGGAACATTGTCAAAGCAAATCCGGCCTTCACTGGGTAAATAGAGACCGATCAGGGTTTGAATCAAGGTAGACTTGCCGCCGCCGCTAGCGCCGACCAGGGCAACCTTTTCGCCAGCTTTAATTTTTAACTGAATGCCGTTAAGTATTTTTTCTTCGCCGTAACTGAAATGCAGATTATCGACATTTATAGCGACGGTTTTTTTGTTCCGAAACGGATTTTCAAGATGAGGATAATGCGGTTCCTGCTTCAGGGCATTCAATCTGTTGATACGGAATAATGCTGCTTTAGCGGCATAAAATGCATATTGAATACCCAATATTTCCTGTACGGGCGCCATCATAAACCAGAGATAGCCGAATACAGCAAGCATTTGGCCGATGCTGAGATCAGAATAAAATACCATGAGCATTGCGCAGGCGCGGAAAATATCAAAACCGAACAGGAATACCAGAAAACTTAAGCGCGACGCCGCATCACTTTTCCAGGCAAAAGCGGCTGAATAATCTTTAACCGATCGAGCAGACTCAATCAATTGCCGGCAATAATATTGCTCGCGGTTACTGGCACGAATTTGATGAATCGCCTCCAGTGTTTCCGTTAGCGATTGTTGAAAAACCTCATAAGCAGAATTTTCCCTGGATTTAAGATCTTTAACACGAGAACCGACCACGCGCGTGAAATAAATCACCACCGGATTTAACAGCATAATGAACAAACCCAGTTGCCAGTGCATCCATAATAAAATCGCCGCAGTACCAATAATCGTCAAGCTGGCTACCAGTAATTTGCTAACGGTAGTACCGATAAACGTATCAATCGTATCGAGGTCTTTAACCAGATGAGTAACGACCGCACCTGTGCCAAGACTTTCGTATTCAGACATGGAAATGGTTTGTAAATGTCCGATCAGATTTTTGCGAATACGGAAAATAATATCTTTCGAAATGCAGGAAAAGTGTCGAGCTTGAATAATGTTAAAAATGATTGCAATGAGTCTCAGTATTAAACTGGCAATCAAAATAACTGATATATAAAGAATAGGGAGATGCCATTCTGCGGGAAAAAGTCGGTTTATGATACCAATTGCCGCTCCCGGTTTATTGAGTAAAACTTCATCGACCAACAACGGCATCAGTAAAGGCACTGGAACACTGGCAATGGTCGCTAAAATAGCAATGAAATGGGAATAAATCAGCGCTTTTTTATGTTCTAATGCGATTTGATAGATACTGTTCCAAGTGTAAGATTGTTTAGCCTGTTTTGATTGCACGGGAATAGATTAACTATATTTTTATAAGCCGGTAATTGTAGCATCTCACTTTCATAATCCTAACATCGCATTTGTTCTATGTTCTCTTTGCCTGATCGCGCCAGGGTGACGAATTAATAACGAAAAATGATTTCTGCTTTTGTTTAGCCAACCACGGACTTCGAGAATTTTACCCAAATAATCATTAACATCAGGAAATAAAAATTGCCATTTGCGTTCGATACGTGCTTCAAACCGGCTGGAAAACACCAGGTAAATAGACTTTGGGGTATTACGAATATTAACAACCTTGCCCACCAGGCGCGTCCAACCCTGATGCCCCACTTCAGTAAGATTGTTAACGGGTATTGCGGCATACTCTGGTCGTTGCCAAATGCCCAATCTGTCTTGTTCCGCCTTATTCTCGGCTGCAAGCAACTCATTGACGTACAGCAGATTAGGGGGGTAAATGCTGATTGCGGCAAGTCCTGCCTTAACCAGAGACAAATTAATATGCTCTTTTTTTTCGCTGAACAGATGCGCTAAAGTTCTTCCGTATTTATCGGTTTTTTCCAAATCAAATTCCAGGCGAATTCTGGCGTGTTGCAGTTTATTGATCAACCAGGTTTTGGCATCTTCTCCACCCGCGTCAGCCATCTTATCTTTATGTTGAACTTCCGGTGTATTGATACCCAACAATCGAATTTTACGACCATCCTCCAGCACGACTGTATCGCCATCGTATACCGTTTTAACCCTATAAAAGACATAGCCCGGATTTATCTTGACAGTTTTTGCATCAGGAGAAAATCGATCAGAAAAATGCTCGCTGCCTTTTGCATCCTGCCATTGATAGATTTCTGCATTTACCCACGCGGGTAAACATATAAATAAAATCAATAAACCCTGTATCAACTTGGCTTTGTAAATACTAAGGAACGAGCATTTTAGAACTTGTTCAACTGGCTGGTAACAAGCGATGTAACCGTTGATACAACGCTGAAGACTGATAATAAGACTGGATAAAGTGTTCAAGTTATAAAATTTTTATCTCTAAGCAACGAAACAATCCAATCCGGGTATATGTGATATCTAGCGACGATTTTCCAGCTCCATTTTCTGCCGTTCGTTACATCTATTCGAGATTGTTGTATTATTGTATCAGCAACCGCTTGAGTATCCTGAGTTATCTTAATGCGGATTGTGGAAAAACCTGATGACACATATATCACTGTCTTCAATTAAATCTTTACACCTGATTTTTCTTAAAACATAACCATTATGAACAAATCAAATTTGATACTCCGTTTGTTAATAAGTCTTGTGTTGGTCTTTTCGGTAGCCGGTTGCGCAGGTGGAAGAACGTCCGAAAGTACAGGTGAGTATTTCGATGATTCTTTTATTACTACCAAAGTGAAGGCTTCAATATTGGGTGATTCCAAGCTTAAAACTTACCAAATTGATGTTGAAACTTTTAAAGGTATCGTGCAGCTTAGCGGATTCGTTGATTCCAGTGAGATGGCCGCCAGAGCCGCGGAGCTGGCAAGAAACACCAAAGGAGTTAAAATGGTTAATAACAGTCTCATCGTCAAGTAACCAAGCTCATCAAGAACGGCTTGACTTTAAATTAATTGGAGTTGTAAATAGGAGTCGCCGTTATCCGTGCATCGATCTGTTTTGATATTTCTTGATATGCGGGGCTATCAACGGACTGGAAGCGTTGTTTAAATTCAGTTTCGTCCATATGTTCAGGAAGATCTCTGGGATCGGGCATGAAATCGCTGTAATCTTTTATTCCGGACATAGCTTTTTGAATCTTTCGAGCACTTTCAGGTGATGACGTCGCCATTTCACCAAAGCGCGTCACCAAAGCGCGTACCGGCTTTGTCAGCGGCTAAATCAATAAAGCTGAAGCCACTGCCGTCCTTCGCATCGCTTAATTCTTTTTCTTCGCCTGCAACTTTAGCTACCTGGCCGTTTAAAGAGGCTGTAATGGCTGCAGAACCGATGAAATGTTGGGCGAGATCTATCCTTTTGTATAAAAAAGCGGAATAACGCTTTTCTGTTATTGGCTTTGATGCGGAAGAAGACAGGAATTTCTTTGTTTCTTTTTTATTAACGTAATCATTGATTGCCATAATGGCTATCTTATTTTCTTCGATGGCATTTTCTAGTGTAGAGCGTTGATAGGCCAGTTCAAATAACGGCTTTAATAAATCGGCCAGTGATAAACGCCACTCGAGGTTTCCCTGCTGGAGTTATAGGTAATGGAGATTTTTTGCTGGTCAATTTTAACGGTTTTGATAGGATGGGTTGCCAGAATGAAATATTCATTCAACGATGTATATCGAATAATATTGTCGATAACAAAGGCTGCAAATTTCGCCGGAAGTAATAATTTTCCAGCTTTAAATTTTGTGAGCGTGGGGAGTTCATTCTCGTCATCGTTGCCCAATCTAAAACTAATGTTTAAATACTGGCCCAGCTTATTGTTGGGCAAAGTCATTGTCACGATGAATCTCAATGCGTTATTTTTTAATTCTATTTTGGCTGCACTTTCGCTGTACCGATTTAGTAAATAATTGGCGGCAAGATTGAGATCGGGTTGTGTTAACTCGATTGTGCGGATTTCGTCAGGTTTGGTTTTAGAGCCTTCATGAAGGATTTTTTTTGCTCTGGCAATGTCTTCTCGGGTAAGCGTCCACCCCACAGCTATGTCGGGTTTGTTACTAACTCCAAAAAAAACCAGCATGGCACATAAAATAACTATTGCGCTCAGCATTAGCAAAAGCATGCGTGATAGGGTTCTCATAAAGTATTGATTAAGCAAATTCGAGTTTGAATCCTGCAGATTTAAGATAATCGGACTCCTGGATTAAATCAGCATGAGTCAAGGGGGACTGGGTTAGCCACGCACTTGGAAACTGTAAGAAAATTTTGGATTTTATGATCGCTATTTTAAAGTCAGGTAATTCATGTTCATGGCGATTGCGGTGCAGTAATACCGCCAGTCGCAAAACAAGCGTCAGGTAAGGTGCGTATGTATTCCAAGGTGACGGTAAATCGTTGAAAAGAGCTTGCGAAAATTTGCGTCGATGTGATCTTATAATGGACGCCAACAAAATCTGATCCTGGTTAGAAAAGCCCGCTAAATCACCATTTTCAATAATATAGGCACTGTGTTTATGGTATTGGCTATGGGCAATATCAATACCGATTTCGTGCAAATCAGCTGCCCAATCCAGAAATTGCACGCTGCTTTCATCGCTAGCCCAACTGTAATCAGCACTTAATTGCTCCAGCATAACACTTAATGTATGCTTGATACGTACCGCGTGTTTTTTGTCGGTATGATATCGATCGGCCACGGACTGAACGGTCGCTGAACGCATATCGTGATTATAAATTCGCCCTAATAAATCCTGTATGAGGCCCTCTCTTAAGGCGCCATCAGCAACTGTCATCTGCTCAATACCCAGGCTTTTGAATGTTGCATAAACTATGGCCACACCGCCCGCAAATACCGGTAGACGTTCGGAATCAAGTTCCGGCAAGTTAAGTTCATTAATATGATTGCACTGGTTGAGATGAGCAACAAGTTTCTCCAGTCCTTGCCGGGTTATACCGTTATTGCTCCAGCTTTTGGCTTGCAGAACTTTGGCAATTGAACGTAAGCTGCCGGATGCGCCAATGGCTTCATCCCAGTTTTTACACTGAAATTTTTTCTGGAATGGCTCCAGCTTCTGTTCGGCAAACAGGGTTGCCTGGTTAAATGCGTTTTTGGATAGCTGTCCATCTTTAAAAAAGGCATTGCTAACCGAGACGCAGCCCATGTGCAGGCTTTCTTTTTCTTTGGGAGTGTCGCCTGTGCCTATGATGTATTCGGTGCTGCCGCCGCCAATGTCCATAACCAGACGCAAATTGGCATTGCTGCTCAAGCTATACGCTACCCCCAAGTAGATTAAGCGGGCTTCTTCTATGCCTGAAATAATATGGATAGGATGATTTAGGGCTTGTTCAGCTTTAATCAGAAACTGGCCGGCATTTTTAGCGGTACGCAAGGTATTGGTGCCGACAATGCGAACGCTGCCAGGCGGAAAATTGCGGATTCTTTGGCCAAATCTCTCCAGACAGGCTAGCGCTCTATTTTGAGTGCTCTCATCCAGGATATTGTTTGCATCCAGTCCCGACGCAAGTCTGACCATTTCCTTAAGCCGGTCGATAGTTTGGAGTTTACCATCGTTTAGACTGCAAACAATCATATGAAAGCTGTTAGAGCCCAAGTCTACAGCGGCAACGATTTCAGGTGGTTTGATAGGCACGAGTTATCCAGTTTTGTCTATGAAGCGTGTTAATATCTGCTAGAATCACACGGTTTTTTGCTATCCATTTGAGCTTTTTTATCATGGATATTATATCTAATTTAACTTATTTTAAAGGCTTCCGTTAAGTGTTAGTTTCAATATGAATGCATTATCTATTCGTAACCTTCGAAAAACATATAATAATGGATTTGAAGCCTTAAAGGGTATTAATCTTGATGTGGAAGAGGGCGATTTCTTTGCCTTGCTGGGTCCTAATGGTGCCGGTAAATCGACCGCTATAGGAATTATTAGTTCATTGATTAATGAATCGAGCGGTTCGGTCAGCATCTTTGGCCATGATTTAAAAACGGATCGAGCAAGAGCTAAAAGTTGCCTGGGGTTGGTGCCGCAAGAAGTTAATTTTAATCAATTTGATACCGTAAAAAGTATTGTTTTCAATCAAGCCGGTTATTACGGTACACCTCGTAAACTTGCGCTGCAAAGAACGGAACAATGTCTTAAGCAGATGGATTTGTGGGATAAGCGCGATACGGTTTCCAGGCGTTTATCCGGCGGCATGAAACGTCGCGTCATGATTGCACGTGCCATGGTACATGCACCCAAATTATTGATTCTTGATGAGCCGACAGCGGGCGTGGATATAGAAATTCGCCGGGCCATGTGGAAAATGATGCAGGATGTTAATCAACAAGGTACGACTATCATTTTAACCACGCACTATCTGGAAGAAGCAGAAAGCCTGTGCCGCAATATCGCCATTATTGATCAGGGGCTGATAGTCGAAAACACAGATATGGCGAGCTTACTGGCGAGGCTGCATATTGATCATTTTGTCCTGGACCTGGCCGAACCCATAGCTAAAGTTCCTTTTATTCCCGGTTATCAGATTGAACGCGTAGCAGACAAAGTGCTTAACGTTGCCGTTCCTAAAGAAATCGGGCTTAATCAATTCTTCAGTCAGTTAAGCGCACATAATATCAAGGTTATTAGCCTCAAAAACAAGAGTAATCGCCTGGAGCAATTATTTATGGATTTAATAGAGTCAAAACCCGCAGGCGCTAAACAATGAATTATTCCATTGCTCTTAGAACGCTTGTGAGAAAGGAAGTTTTTCGTTTTATCCGTATCTGGCCACAAACATTATTGCCCCCGGCAATTACTACCGCACTGTATTTTCTGATTTTCGGCAAGTTGATTGGCGATCGTATTGGTACGATTAATGGCGCAACCTATATGGATTATATCGTTCCAGGCATTATTCTGATGTCGGTCATCAGTCATTCCTATGCAAATGTCGTCTCGTCTTTTTATTCGACTAAATTTCAACGCAATATTGAAGAGTTGCTGGTTGCACCGGCATTATCCGGGGATTATTAGTTGGCTTGGTGGTAGCTTTAATATCTCTTTTATTTGCCGATATTGCCGTCAATAATGCGCTGATTGCCTTATCGGTTGCTGTACTTACGGCCACTCTATTTGCTTTGGCCGGATTTATCAATGCGGTGCTAGCGGAAAGCTTTGACGATATTTCCATTATCCCGAATTTTGTATTAACGCCATTAAGTTATCTGGGCGGCGTTTTTTATTCAGTAGAGATGCTTCCAGGAATTTGGCAAACCATTTCCATGGGCAATCCCATTTTGTATATGATCAACGCTTTTAGATACGGGTTGATAGGCGTGACGGATGTTAATATTCAGTTGGCTT
>NQJG01000128.1 GCA_002256465.1 Methylococcaceae bacterium NSP1-1
AATGATGCTGCATGTAAGACAAACATATCACATTAAACATTTTGCAATTATCTCCTTAACGCTCCTCCACCGCATCCAACACACACAAGGCGGTCATGTTTATGATCCGGCGCACTGTGGCGGATGGCGTAAGGACGTGCACCGGCCTAGCGCAACCGAGCATCACGGGACCTATCGCAACACCGTAGCCCGCTGCGGTCTTGAGCAGATTATAGGCAATATTGGCGGCATCTATGTTAGGTAAAACCAGCAGGTTGGCGCTGCCTTTCAACTTCGAATCCGGCATCATTTTTTTCAGCAAATCATGGTTCAGTGCTGCATCGCCGTGCATCTCGCCATCAACTTCCAGTTCCGGTGCTTGTTCCTGAATGATTGCCAACGCAGCACGCATCTTTTGCGCGGACTCACTGTTGCTGGAACCGAAACTGGAATGCGATAGCAAGGCGGCACGCGGCTCCATGCCTAATCGACGCATCTTTTCCGCAGCCAACAGAGTGATTTCGGCAAGCTGGCCTGCAGTCGGATTTTCATTGACGTGGGTATCGACCAGCATAATCTGGCGTTCGGGCAAGATAAGGACGTTCATAGCTGCGTAGACGTTAACGCCTGAGCGCTTACCCAGCACCTGGTCGATGTAATGCAGATGCAGGGCATTATTGCCGAAGGTGCCGCAAATCATGCCGTCGGCATCACCTTTATGAATCAACATTGCACCTATCAGGGTTTGGCGGCGGCGCATTTCCAGCTTGGCGTATTGCTCGGTAACGCCTTTACGAATCGTCATTTTCAGATAAGTCTGCCAGAAATCGCGGTAGCGCTCGTCATATTCTGGATTGATAATCTCGAAATCCGTCCCGGGCCTGATACGTAAACCGTATTTCTCGATGCGAAACTGTACTACAGCCGGACGACCGATCAAAATGGGTGTCGCGATTTTTTCATCCACTATCACTTGCACGGCACGTAGTACCCGCTCTTCTTCGCCTTCGGCAAAGACAATGCGTTTTTTGTCCGCAGGCGCATTTTTGGCAATCTGGAAGATCGGCTTCATGAAGGTGCCGCTGTGATACACGAATTGTTGCAGGCGATCGACGTAAGCCTGCATATCCGGGATCGGGCGTGCTGCAACACCGGATTCCTCCGCCGCTTTGGCAACCGCGGGAGCGATTTTGGTCATCAGGCGCGGATCAAATGGCAGAGGTATCAGGTAATTCGGGCCGAAAGACAAGTTGGTGATGCCGTAGGCGCTAGCAACAATATCGGATTGTTCAGCCTGTGCCAAATCAGCAATCGCATGCACGGCTGCGAGTGATGGTGGTGGCGCCGCAGTCAAGCGCACCTCGGAAGATGTAGGGAAAGCACAGGACATTGTTTACCTGATTAGGGTAATCAGAGCGGCCCGTGGCAATAATTGCATCATCGCGCACCGCTTTGACCTCTTCGGGTAAAATTTCAGGCGTTGGATTGGCCAACGCTAATATCAATGGCTTGGGTGCCATGGTTTTGACCATGTCTTGTTTCAAAATACCGCCTGCAGAAAGCCCAAGAAAAATATCTGCTCCGGGTATTACTTCTGCCAGGGTTCGGGCATTGGTCTCCTGCGCAAAACGGGCTTTATGCGGATCTTTTTCAATGCGACCTTTATAAATGACGCCGGCATGATCGGTAACGAAGATATTTTCAATCGGAAAGCCGAGTTCTACAATCAAGTCCAGACAGGCAAATGCCGCCGCGCCCGCACCAGAGACAACCAGTTTGCAATTTTTAATATCCTTACCGACGACTTTCAGACCATTCAAAATCGCAGCGCCCGTAATGATTGCGGTGCCGTGCTGATCGTCATGAAATACGGGTATTTTCATACGTTCGCGTAATTTGCGCTCGATATAAAAGCATTCGGGAGCTTTAATATCTTCCAGATTGATGCCGCCAAAAGTCGGCTCCAGGGAGGCAATAATATCGCATAGCTTGTCTGGGTCCAGCTCGTTAATTTCGATATCGAAAACGTCAATACCGGCGAATTTCTTGAATAATACACCCTTCCCTTCCATTACCGGTTTGGCTGCCAGAGGCCCGATGTTTCCCAAACCTAGCACGGCTGTACCATTGGAAATGACTGCAACCAGATTACCCCGTGCAGTGTATTTAAAAACATTGGCAGAATCGGCAACAATTTCTTCACAAGCTGCCGCGACTCCGGGCGAATAGGCCAAGGCAAGGTCGCGCTGGTTAGTCAATTGCTTGGTAGGAGTAACACTGATTTTGCCGGGTGTAGGAAATTGGTGATATTCAAGTGCCGCATCATGTAATTGGCGACTGACTTCTTCTTTTGGATCTATAGGGGAATTCATGTTCTGCCTTAAGAATAGTGATTATTGTAACGACCAAAACTGGGGTTATCAGGCTTATGATAGACCTTGTATGACCCTGGATTTATGGTTGATTTAATGCCAGCCACCGTATTGTTTTGTAGGGTCGCCACGAAAACCAGCTGTCGTTTTGTTGGCATCAGGGACATTCGCTGTTCCTTCGGCTGCTCGAACCATATTGGCATGGGTATAGCCACCCATAGCTAGAGCTTTTTTGGCAATGGAGGTCGTCAATGGATTGATGTCATATTTTGTTATTCCCGGATGAACAACGGCAGTGATCAATTTTTCCCCCTCCGCCGTTTCAGGATAAAAAGTCAAGACGATAGGCAAAAAAGTATCGGCAGGAATTTTAACACTGTAATGGCCGTTATTTTGTAAAGCAGTACTTGCAACAAGCTCCTCGTAACTGTCGGTTACCTTGATGGTACCGGCTTTTATAGGTCCGTGATTATTACTCACGACACCTTCCAGAGATGTCGCTTGTTCGTATTTTTTAAGGACTTGCTTAATAGGTGCATTATCCTTATTGCTTTTTTCACAGCCTGTTAGAAAACAACCCGCTATAAAAAACAGCAACACTATGTTGAGAAATTTATATTTCGTTATTGAACAGGAAGAGTCAGTATTCATAGTAAGCTCCAAAGCGTAGGTGTTACATTAGATTTTTTAGATAATTTGAGAAGTCTGGGTAATAAAGGACCCTCTGTAGTTATCGGCGTCCGCCCAATAACGACCCCATAATACCTCGTATAATCTGCCGGCCTACTGTGCTTCCTACGGCACGTGCAGCACTCGTAAGCAATGCTTCGCCAGCACTTTGCCGATTACTGTTTCTAATGGGAGCCTTTGTTTTCCGTTGTTTGATTTGCTGATCTTCAGCGGCTTCTTCAATTTGTCTTTCTGCTTTTTTCTTGAGTAATTCATATGCAGATTCACGATCAACCTCCTGCTCATAACGGCCACTAAAAGGCGATCGACCTATTATTTCACTTCGTTGTTGCGGTGTAACCGGACCGAGCTGTGACTCGGGCGGGCGAATAAAAATTCGTTCAACCGGAGCAGGACTGCCATCTTTATTGAGTACGGAAACCAGGGCTTCACCTGTCTTCAACTCCTGAATAGCTTTTTCGGTATCTATTTTAGGATTACTACGGAAAGTCGTCGCGACACTTTTGACGACTTGTTGATCTTTCGGCGTGTAAGCTCTTAAGGCATGTTGAATTTTAAGGCCCAGTTGACCCAAAATATCTTCCGGAATATCCAGCGGACTTTGGCTGATAAAATACACGCCCACACCTTTTGAACGAATCAATCGGACGATTTGTTCGATTTTATCCACCAATACCTTGGGGGCCTGATCAAACAGCAAATGCGCTTCATCAAAAAATAACACCAGTTTTGGACGATCGGCATCACCAACTTCCGGTAAGGTTTCGAATAATTCGGACAATAACCAGAGCAAAAAAGTGGCATATAAACGCGGTGATTTTGTAGTGAGCTCGGTTGCATCAAGAATACTAATGACACCATTGCCTGAGAAATCTGTTTTACAGAAATCTTCCAGTTGTATAGCGGGTTCGCCAAAAAAGTGTTCCGCGCCCTGCTCTTCGAGCACCAATAATTGTCTTTGTATGGCGCCAATACTAGCACCGGAAATATTGCCGTACTCTGCTTGCAATTCTTTAGACTCATCACCCATCCACTGCAACATGGAGCGTAAATCTTTTAAATCCAGCAATAACAAGCCATTGTCATCAGCAATCTTAAAACAACTGTAAAGAACGCCAGTTTGTGTGTCATTCAATTCCAGCAGATTACTGAGCAACAACGGTCCCATATCTGAAACAGTGGTGCGCACCGGATGACCGGTTTTGGCGAAAATGTCCCAGAAAACAGCTGGATTGCCGCGATGCTGAAAATTAGCGATACCAATCTGTTGAACACGCTCGGAAATCTTCTCATGTGGCTGACCGGGGATAGTAATGCCGGACAAGTCGCCTTTGATATCGGCTAGAAAAACAGGAACACCTATTTTTGAAAAACCCTCTGCCAGAATTTGCAGGGTAATTGTTTTACCCGTACCTGTAGCCCCTGAAATCATTCCATGACGATTACCCATTGCGGCATCCATAATGACTTGTGTACCATTCTGGCCGCCAATTAAAATTTCCTGCATCGTTCACTCCTGATTTAATAAAGAATATTTAAAGGATTGATATTATTTATTAGCATTGTCTTTAATAGCACCGTTCGTACTCTGCACTACTGCACCTGTAAAGAAAATGCCGCTTGCCAATAGTGCAAAAACAAGTAACGCAATACCTAAGCCAATAGTTAGAATTAATTGTTTAATCAAGCCATCTATTTTTTTATTCTCTATCATCTGGTATATAAGGGATATACCCTTTTTCAAAGGCAATTTCTTGTATTTCTCTTGGCATGCTTCGAACATCCACCATCAAACCATTAACTGATAGCATCCAAACCAGTGGGTTGCTTTGTAACCTGCTGGATAATGACCAATTTGGATCCAACTGATACATCCCCAGCATGGTGCGAACAACTTTTGATTTTGCATTTCCAGTGCTTTCACCTACACTGAATTTTTTATATAACTCCTTGGCGCTAATATGAGGGGCCTGGCTTTTATCAAATAAAAAATTTACCATTCCAATTGCATGAGTTATCCCACAAGCCCATGTGTGTATGTTTCCTGTTTCTAAGGGAGATGGGCGTTTTCTAGA
>NQJG01000012.1 GCA_002256465.1 Methylococcaceae bacterium NSP1-1
GGAAAAATAACACACATAGGATGTGCTGATTCTAATTTCGGGAAGTTATTATTTGCCAAATCCTTATTGCTATTTCGACATCAAAGGAATTTCAGAACCAATGGCGACGTCACCCGCTCCTTGCAAAATACTCTCCACTTGTAGAAAACGTGCCCCAATAACCTTCGAAGTCGCTTTTGCTATGTTGCCGTAGTATTTCTCTAGGAGCGCATTCCGCTGGTTACGAAATTCAAACGAACGTTTGACGAGTTCGCCAGCTTTCTTGTCATTCATATTTTGGAAGTTAGCCGCATAATCCTTGATTATTGCTATGCGCTTGTCATTCAACGTCTTCAAGTCAGCTTCATATTTATTGTATTGGGATAAAAATTTCTTTTCATCTTCTCCGTTAAGAGCCATCGCCTGCCTAACGAATTGCCATTTATCCATACGCAAACTGGAGCGAAATAGGTCGATTTCAGTTTCTTGTCCGGCAATTTCCGGAGCGGGAGCGGGTGCTACCGGTGCGGGTGTTTCCGCTTGTGCCACGCTATTCAGCGCAGGCAAACTGACGGTTGCAATAGCGAACGCTAAGGCTAAATTTTTGTATTTCATTAATTATTCCTATCTTGTTTGTTGTTGTGAATTGGTATTATATTAGAAATTGGTCGGCAACGCCCGCGATGTCGAAATAGCCTCTAGTACTCCCCCACGGTTTGATCAAATGCTTACGATTTAACGTTAGCACAATATTTAACGCTGGATACGGTTGGTAATACTTTCTTTTAAGGTTTTGTTAACTTGTAAAAAATCAAGCCGGGCAACGTATTTTCTGTTGCCAGGCATTAGGATTTTTTTGGCGCAAGCGCTTCAACATTACGTTTAGCCAGATCATCAATAACAGCACTTAATGAACCTTTAGTTTTAATTTGCTCGTTAAAGGTTGAACGGTAGTTGGTAACCAGGCTCACTCCATCAATCATAATATCGTAAACTTTCCATTCCCCTTTACTTTGCAGCATTCGATAACTCACTTCAACGGGCTGTTGACTTGGTTGCGTCACTTCTGTTTTCACTATAATTTTTGTAGCGCCACTTTCCATGACAATAGGGAGAAAACGTATTGACCAGTTTTTAAACTCAACAAATGCTCTGGAATATGTTCTTACCAGCAGCATCTGAAATTCATGCTTAAAACGTTCCTTCTCCTCATTTGTTGCTGACTTCCAAAGTTTTCCCAGAACCAACAATGAAATTCTGTCGAAATCAGCATGCGGATCAATAACACTATTAACGTAGGCTGTAACTTGTGCAAAATTCTGAGAAAATGCTTTATCCTTTAGTTTTTCCTGTATCTGTGTCGAAACGCCTTGAATAATTTGTTGCGGGGGCAACAATTCATCAGCAATTACTTCAGTAACGGAGATAAAGCCAAGTAATATTGAAAATAAACTCAATACTATATATTGTTTAGTCTTCATAAAGCCCTCTAAAACTCAAACTAATAAATGATTCAAACCCAAACCCGACAAAAAATTTCCGATTTGGATTCATCCGGATATATTAACGCACCAAGTTAAGCAAATCTTGGCTTTTTAGCATCATTACATATTTTTGTCAGCCACGTCATTGTTAAAAAACCAGTACAAACAAAACGGTTACTCAACATAAAGCAGACTTTTTTTAATTATGTTACTCGATTTTTCTCTTTACCAAATGGTGTCCATTGCTCTAGTGTTTTTATGGACCGGCTTTGTCCGGACGGGGCTTGGTTTTGGTGGCGCCGCATTAGGATTGCCGTTGATGTTATTTGTCCATAATGCCCCGCTTTTGTGGTTGCCAATTATCAGCGTGCATTTACTGTTTTTTTCCGGCTTAACGCTGCTCAATCGCCTGCATAATGTTGACTGGCAGTATTTGCGGCACTCTTCGATTTACATTATTCCTCCCGCTATCATAGGCATTTTTGGACTGGTGAATCTGCCGGTCTTATGGCTAAATGGCTTTATTTATTCGGTTACCTTATTTTATGGTTTTACCTGGTTATTCAACCGTGGTATTGAAAGCCATCATGTTTGGTCGGATAGAGGGCTGCTTATTTTAGGGGGATATATTGCTGGGATTTCCTTGACCGGCGCACCGTTGATGGTAGCTGTCTATATGCATAATGTCAGCAAGTACAAATTGCGAGACACCCTGTTTGTGTTATGGTTCATCCTGGTAAGCATGAAAATGACGATGTTCGTTGCCTTATCAGTTAATTTGCATTTTCTAACTGCACTAACGCTTTTACCGATTGCCGCCATAGGACATATGCTGGGTTTGAAAGCGCATAACGCCATTATGCGCAATAATTTGCTTTTTAAACGCTGGGTTGGCGGTGGTCTGGTCGTTGTTAGTGTTTTGGGGTTATGGCAGTTATATAGCAAACATGTCCAGGACTCTTTATGAGTGAAAACAGGATTAGCTTTCGAAAGCCCGATTATGAATTATCCAGATTGCGACTATTTATATCTACGCTTTCCGGATAGAGGCAAAGGCCTTCCAGTGTTAATCTGATCGGTAATCGAATCAGACACTGTTGTGGGAGCATTAAATATGGAAGATATCCAGAGACTTTATAATAAACGCAGCCCTCAAATCGACTTCAGGAAGTTTCTTCAACCATATCGTTGGGTCTATTTGCCCCTCAATCTGGCAGTTATGACAACTTACCTGGTTTTGGCAAAGATTGGTTTGACCTTTGCTTTAACATCCCCTGCCGTCACTATTTTCTGGCCTGCAGGGGGCTTTGCATTGGCGGTCCTGTTGCTAGGTGGTCTGAAATATATGCCCGGCATCTTCGTCGGTGCGGTTATCGCGGGTTTCATGGCGGTAGATATACCTTGGGTTGCGTTGATGCTGGGAGTGGCCGATACGTTGGAATCCTTTTCCGCATTCTGGTTTCTTAAGCAGTGCAGTAATTTCAATCGATCCCTGGAAACACGGCGCGATTTCTTTACTTTGGTTCTTTTAGCAGCGACAGTCGCCAGCGCACTAAGCGCTTTCATAGGCCCTTTCGCCCTCTTCTTGAGCCAAGTTATTACGGCTAGTGCTTTTCCTGAGATTGCCATGCGCTGGTGGATGGGCGATGTTATCGGTATCGCATTCGTGACCCCATTCCTGCTGATTTGGAGCAAGTCACCTGGCAAAATGCCTAGTGGCTTGCGGCTAAGTGAGATAACATTAATTTTTATACTGGCCTTCCTAGTCGGGCAAGTTGTTTTCTTCGATTGGCTATCCGGCTACTTTGAAGGTTACCCGGGGATTTCCAGTGTAGCTCCCTTCATTATCTGGGCCGGGTTGCGAGCCGGACGCCATGCGACCGCACTGCTTCAGGTGATGCTGTTTACACAGGGGCTTTGGAGTTCCTATATTGGCGTCGGTCATTACGCTCAGGCCATGATACAGGACGGCCTGTTCCACTTCTGGATATTCGGCATGGTATTGGCGGTTGGCGGCATGACATTGGCGCTCATAGTCGCGGAAAACCTGAAGGCATTGAAGCAACAAAACCTTCTCAATAGAACCATTGCCGCCAGCCTGAACGAAATCTATTTATTCGATGCCGACTCGTTATGCTTTAGTTTCGTCAATTATGGTGCTTTGGTTAATTTGAGCTATACGATGGACGAAATGCGGACAATGACGCCTCTCGATCTGAAACCTGAATTTAGTTTGCAGTCCTTTGAGGAGTTGATCGCTCCCCTGAGGCGGCATGAATCGCCAATGGCGAACTTTGAGACCGTGCATAAACGTAAGGATGGCTCACTCTATCCGGTTGAAGTCCATTTACAGCTATTTGAAAATGAGGACGAGCGTTATTTTCACGCCGTCATAATGAACATCACTGACCGCGTGGCAGCTGAACAAAAAATCAAGCTGGCGGCACAGGTTTTTGAATACAGCATCGAAGGTATTCTGATTTCCGACGCGGACAACCGCATTATCTCCGTAAACCAGGCCTATACCGTGATTACCGGCTATAACGAGGAAGAATTAAAAGGTAAAAATCCCAGCATTTCGAGTTCAGGAATGCATAACGCCAGCTTCTTTACAGCTGTTTGGGAAGCTATCGATATCACCGGCCGCTGGCAGGGCGAACTCTGGAATCGCCGCAAAAACGGGGAAATTTATCCGGCATGGATCGATATCAGCGTTATCAAAGATGCCCAAGGCAAGGTGCTGAACTATATTTGCATCTTCTCTGATATTACCGAGCGCAAAGCGAAAGAGGCGTTCCTCAAGCATCAGGCACAGCATGACTTCCTGACCAACCTGCCTAATCGCGCCCTATTCCACGACCGTTTTCAGCAACTGCTGGCAAATGCGAAACGAAACAATGAGCCTTTTGCTCTGCTATCACTTGATTTGAACAAATTCAAGCCAATCAATGACACTTACGGCCATCGCATCGGGGATTTGTTGTTACAGGAAGTGGCTAAACGTTTTCAAGATGCCGTTCGCCAAACCGATACACTATCCCGTCAGGGTGGCGACGAGTTCAATATTCTGATACCCAAGGTTGATTCTGCGGTGCAGGCACAAGTTCTCGCTGACAAATTACATGCCACCATCGAAGCACCCTTTTTGATTGAAGGGTTCTGCCTTAACATCACACTAAGCATTGGCATCGCTATTTATCCAGACGATGGGGTGGACGAAGTGACGTTGAGCGAGCATGCCGATGCTGCCATGTATCGAGCCAAGTTGATCCCAAGATCGGGCATCATTAAATGATCGGTTCTAATAAAAGCTTTCCAGGCACTATTGCGTGGTCTGTGCTTTCGTGTGCATAGCTATCCATTCACGGGCAAGCTTTTGCCCTTCTTCTATTTGCGAGGGCGTCAACTTTTTAACGAGGTTATCTCGCGTCTTTACCGCATTTTCTAATCCTTTAGCAGCTGCAAGGTTTACCCACATATAGGCTTGAGCGTAGTCTTGCGGGACGCCTTGACCTTTTTTATACATCACGCCGAGATTGAATTGCGCCTTTGCATGACCTTGTTCAGCGGCCTTGCGGTACCAAGCGGCGGCTTGGTTATAGTCTTGCTGGACACCTTGGCCTTCGTCATACATCATGGCGAGATTGAATTGCGCTTTTGCATGACCTTGTTCAGCGGCCTTGCGATACCAAGCGGCGGCTTGGTTATAGTCTTGCTGGACGCTACGGCCTTCGTAATACATCACACCGAGATTGAATTGCGCCGCTGCATCTCCCTGTTCAGCGGCTTTGCGATACCAGGCGGCGGCTTGTTTGTAATCTTGCTGGACACCTCTGCCTTCATCATACATCACACCGAGATTAAATTGTGCATTTGTAGAACCCTGTTTTGCGGCCTTGCTATACCAATCAACGGCTTGGCTGTAACTTTGCAAGACACCTTGGCCATTTTCATACATCGCGCCGATATTAGTTTGAGCCATTGCATGGCCCTGTTCAGCGGCTTTGCGATACCAGGAGAAGGCTTGGCTGTAGTCTTGCTGGACACCTCGGCCCATGTAATATATCACGCCGAGATTGAATTGCGCCGCTGCATCTCCCTGTTCAGCTTTTGCGCGTATTTGCTCCACGCTCTCCTCAGCGTTGGGCATTGTCTCGGCTTTTTGCAAGATTGGAAAACAGCCACCAATGAATAGGGTGGACAAAACTATAAGTAAAAAGAAACCACGCATACGCACTCCTAAAAAGTCATTCTTTCTTAAAAAATCATGGACCGGATAATACCATAAAGTTTCAACGGAAAAACATCGGGCCTAGTCTCACTCGACTTGAAGAGTCATTAGAGGTGTGTGACTGAGTGAACTAGACTCATTCATAGAACTCCTTCTAGTTCAATAATTCTTGCGGAATATTACCACCGTTCTGTGCGAGTTTTTGCAATACGGTTTTATGCAGCCAAATATTCATTTGGGCTGAGTCTGCCATTGCTTGGGCTGGACAACCTAATTCTGTCGCAAGTTCTTTACGCGCGGTTATACTGCTGTCAAGCCCAAGTAATTTTAACAAATCGACGATCGAAACTTTCCAGTTAAGCTTTTCTGGGCTGGAAGCGGCTAATCCTTCCAATTTTGTTACGACATCGACCACAGCAATGGTAGCCGCAGGGGATGAAGATGTTGGTGTTGGTGCTTGGCCTGCGTCAGGTGCTTCCGAAGCGGCAGCTTTACGAATGCCCAGTTTTTCAAGAATGGAGTTAAAAAGACTCATGGTTGATCCTCAAATAGTTAGTTGAGTTGTAGTGGTAATTTTGCATGACTAAAACAAGCAATTCAACTCATACAAAAATTGTGAATAATTACTTTAGCACTATATCTAGTGTTAGTCATTATGTGCAAAATATTTTAACTTCAGGCTTGTAATTGGAAGGGTTTAGAACGGTGGATTCAACACTGAATTGCAATCCTAACTGAGTTGGATTCATATAAAAATACCAGCAATTTACTACGAATAATGGGTTTCCTGGATCAATCCAGCCTGTCTACCTTATCCAGTTCTCGCAAATGCCTTAACTTTTCCTTGATTTTGATTTCCAGGCCTCGATCTACAGGCTGGTAATAACGTGTTCCCGCTAGCTGCTCTGGAAAATAATTTTCACCTGCGGCATAAGCTTCCGGCTCATTATGGGCGTAACGGTATTCTTTACCATAATTTAGAGATTTCATTAATCGGGTCGGTGCATTTCTTAAATGCACAGGCACACCCAGGCTGCCGCTTTGTTTTGCATCATGCATGGCGGCATTGTAAGCCATATAAACGGCATTGCTCTTAGGTGCACAAGCTAAGTAAACAATGGCCTGTGCCAGGGCCAGTTCGCCTTCAGGGCTACCCAGGCGTTCCTGGGCTTCCCAGGCATTAATGGAAATTTGCAAGGCTCTGGGATCAGCATTTCCTATATCTTCGGAGGCAATTCTAACGATGCGTCTGGCTAAATAGGCTAGGTCACAACCGGCATCCATCATGCGGCACAGCCAGTAGAGCGAAGCATCGGGTGAGCTGCCCCTTACCGATTTATGCAGTGCTGAAATCTGGTTATAAAATTCTTCACCCTGATTATCAAACCGTCTAACGCCGCCGGAAAGTACTTCTCTTGCGCAAGATTCATTTATGACACAGCTATCCTTAGCTGCGGCAAGTTCCACAGCAATTTCCAGTAAATTCAACAATCTTCTGGCATCGCCGTCAGCTGCCTCGGCAAATTGACGTTTAATATCATCGGCCATTTCAATGCCAAGACTACCCAGACCTCTATTCCGATCGGTTAGCGCCTTGTCTAGCACGACCAGTAAATCTTCGGCAGTTAAAGAATTAAGTACATAGACGCGAGCCCGTGACAACAGCGCGTTATTGAGTGCAAATGAGGGATTTTCAGTCGTCGCGCCGACAAAATAAACGGTGCCATCTTCTACATGAGGCAGGAAAGCATCCTGTTGTGATTTATTAAATCGATGCACTTCGTCAACAAATAAAATAGTGCGTCTGTGTTGCTCATGCTGGATTTTTTTGGCATCGCTAACAGCGGCTCTGATGTCTTTAACACCGGATAACACTGCCGAAATCGGCATAAACTCAGCATCAGAGTGCTGTGCAATGAGTCGCGCCAGTGTGGTTTTACCTGTTCCTGGCGGCCCCCAGAAAATCATGGAATGTAAACGACCGGATACAACGGCTTCATAAAGTGGCTTGCCGGGCTTTAGAATATGTTGTTGGCCCACGTAATCGTCAAGCGATTTTGGCCGCATCCTATCGGCCAGAGGTTTGGTCAAATCATCGAACATGAAAGGCTGATGGTGGAAGGGTAAGGTTAAAAGTTATAAGGATAAAACGAAAGATTGCTATTTAAATTTGTTAACTTGCACCTGCCCGACTAATCGGAAAAAACATCGGCACCCTTGGGTGCTTGGAATTCAAATACTGTCGGTTTTATCGGCGGGTTCAGTAGAACATTTGAGAAATAGATACGTGTTAGCATACCAAAGTTATCACTTAACTCCATCCCTCCCAGCGAGCCCCTATTCAAGCCTATCAAAATATATTTAAAACTGCTTTCCTGATTTTTAGGCAATAATTTAATCCATTGCATATCCCCATCGACGCCCTGGCTTTCCATAGTGAAATTATCTTCCAGTGATATATCGCCGCTTAACAGTAATGCGGGCGTTGAACCAACCGATTCATCAAGCTTTTTAATAGTAACTTGCTCTAAATCGGTATCATAAAACCAAACTTTACCTGACTTGGACACAATTTGTTGTTGAAATGGTTTTAAATAATCCCAACGAAATTTTCCAGGTCGTTGCAGGTAAAAAACCCCGTAACTGGTTTGATAAGGATCACCAGCTTCATTGATTAATACTTGCTTAAAATCAGCCGTAAGTGACTTTGAAGTCTTTAAAAATGCCTGCAATTTTTTGACTGGTTCATCTGCTGAATAACCGGCACTACTGAAGAGAAAAAGGGCCACACAAATCAGGCGAAAAACATTAACTTTATTCATGGATGCTCTTTTAAAATTCATTCTGGTTGGGGCTCACTTGGATTAGGTTCACTTTCACTAGGTTCACTTTGATTAGGGTCATTCTCGAAAAAATCATTAAACCACGATTTATCTTGCTCAAAAACCTCTTGTCCACAGGATGAATAGGCTGTTGGTTCTGATCCCGAAATATAGGGATATTGTTTGCTCTTTCCGCAGCCTTTACGCGTTAATAAGCCGCTTCCTGGTTCAACCCAGGCCAATTTGACATTATCAGGTGGTATCAAATTTACTGGTTGGGTTGAAATTTTCTGCATTAACGCTGTCCAGATAGGTAGGGCTCCCGTTGAACCGGTTAAACCGATAGGTTTGTTATCGTCTCGGCCTACCCAAACCACGGATAAATAATCCCCTGTATACCCTGCAAACCAGCTGTCCTTGGCATCATTGGTGGTGCCTGTTTTACCCACCAAGCCATAGTCTTTTGGGAAAGACTCATAAGCCGAACGTCCTGTACCTTCGTGCATAACCTCCTGCAACATGGTATTGACGATATAGGTTGCCGCTGGATCTACCGCCTGTTTGACGGTAAACGGGTAACTTTGTAATTGTTTGCCATCGATGTCAATTACCGCTCTGATGCTTTTTATCGGTGTTGAAAAACCATCCCCCGCTAACGTTTGATACATCTGGGTAACTTCTATAGGCGTTAGTGATGACGCTCCCAGCAATAATGAAGGGAACAAATCAAGCTCTCTCGTGACGCCCATACTCTTTAACGTTTTAGCTGTTCTGGCTACGCCTATATCCATACCAATACGGACTGTGGCCAAATTGTAAGACTTTGCCAAAGCCTTATGCAAGGGGACACTGCCATGCTGTCTATGATCGTAATTTTTAGGAACCCAGTCCGTGCCATTCTGTCCCTTAACCACAATGGTCGAATCGCTTACTCTCGTGGTAATGGTATATTTGTTCGGATATTCCAGAGCCGTCAAATATACCGCGGGTTTCATTAAGGAGCCAATAGGCCGCAAAGCATCCAATGCGCGATTAAAACCACCCACCATATTTTCACGACCTCCAGTCAATGCTGTGACTTCCCCACTATCCCGGCGTGTGACTATGACGGCTGCTTCAAGGTTATTGGCGTGAGGCAGTTTATCCAATTGATTCAGCTTAGTGGCAACGGTCTTTTCCAGAGTATCCTGAACCTGAGTATCCAGTGTGGTAAAGATCCTCAGCCCCTGGGAGGTTAAATCTTCTTCGTGATAATCTTGTCGCAATTGCCGTTTGACCAGATCAAGAAAACCGGGATAGCGGTTAGATGAGCGTTGCGTGCGCGGAATTACACTTAAAGGTTTGGCTTTTGCATCAGTCGCCTGATCAGTTGTGATGTAGCCTTCTGTTGCCATTTCATCAAGTACCAGATTTCGCCGTTGCAAAGCACGATCAGGATATCGCCTTGGATCATATTCGGAAGGACCACGCACCAATGCGACCAACGAAGCGACCTGTTCGAGAGGGAGA
>NQJG01000129.1 GCA_002256465.1 Methylococcaceae bacterium NSP1-1
ATTTTTGTGAGTTGCAAATGAACGTTGTAGTGTTTTTATCTGTTGTTACTCTGTTTTTGCCTTCCTTGACATTCGCGGCTGAGGGCACGGAAGTTGCCAGTTCAGGCCAGCCCTTGGACTTGACTCAGCATTGGGCCGGTTATCTGGCTTTGATTGTTTTTGCTGTTGCCTATATTCTTGCGATGACAGAGGAAGTGACTGAATTAAAAAAGTCTAAGCCAATGGTGTTTGCGGCAAGCCTTATCTGGATCTTTATAGCTTCTGTCTATGTTGGCGGCGGAATGAGCGAACAAGCAGGAGTTGCGTTCCGCTCTACACTGGAAGGCTATGGCGAGCTGTTTTTGTTTATCATGGTGTCGATGACTTATCTGAATGCCATGGAAGACCGAGGCGTTTTTGACAGCCTGCGGGTCTGGTTGCTAAGCAAGAATTTCACTTATCGCCAATTATTCTGGATTACCGGCTTTCAGTCGTTCTTTATTTCGTCCGGCTGCAACAATCTGACCACCGCCTTGCTGATGGGGTCGGTTATTTTGGCTATGGGTAAAGGAAGTCCTCGCTTTGTTACCCTGTCCTGTATCAATGTCGTGGTCGCCTCCAATGCCGGTGGTTCGTTCAGTCCTTTTGGTGACATCACCACGCTGCTGGTCTGGCAAAAAGGCGTGGTGCCGTTTACCGATTTCTTTTCCTTGTTGATTCCGGCCATCATCAACTTCGCTATACCAGCAGCCATCATGCATTTCTTTATTCCGCAAGAAAGACCCGCGGCGGTAATGGAAGCTCAGGATATGAAACGGGGTGCCTGGATAATCATCTTTTTGTTCGTATTGACCATTATTACGTCGGCTTGTTTCGAAAACTTCCTGAGTTTGCCACCCGCCGCCGGTATGATGATGGGGTTGACCTATTTGAAGTTTTTCAGCTATTACCTGCAAAAAACTCGTGATTCTCATCCAATTTTGATACCAGTGGATTTGACCGATGTCAAAATTGATTATTTCGCTCCCATGAAATACATGAATAATCCTCAAGCAGAAAAAAATATGCAGGTAGCGAAGGAGTTGCCTTTTGATATTTTCCAAAAAGTAGCCAATCTGGAATGGGATACGCTGCTGTTTTTTTATGGTGTCATGGTGGGTGTCGGCGGGTTAAGCTTCATCGGCTATCTGACTGTGGCCTCCCATCATCTTTACGGAAGTATCGATCCAACCGTGGCGAATATTCTGGTCGGTATTGCTTCGGCATTTATCGATAACGGTACTATTATGTTGTCTGTACTGACTATGGCGCCGGATATTTCTCAAGGTCAGTGGTTGCTTGTGACGTTGACTGCCGGCGTGGGCGGTAGTTTGTTGGCGGTCGGATCAGCAGCCGGTGTGGGTTTGATGGGACAGGCCAAGGGTATTTATACCTTTACCAGTCATTTAAAATGGACTCCGGCCATCGCCTTGGGGTATGCCGGAAGCATTGCAGCTCACTTCATGATTAATGGTCGTTATTTTTAGATCATAACAGAAACCCTGGATTACTTGTCGCACGGTTCTGATTGTGTCAGAACCGTGCGGTTTGTAATCCTTTCAGTGATAGAGTCTTTCCTGGATTGATCTGGCAATGTTGCAAAAACGTCATGCCGCCCTTTAGGGCTATACTGCAAGTCCCCATAATTATAATCGCTCAAAAACTACGTGTTCTTCGTGGGGTATAATCTTGGTATGAAAGATTTTTAGGATACAGAGTGAGTTCCGAAATTTTAGAAAACAGTTTTGATGTCTCTGCATTTTTAAAAAACCTGACCACGCGCCCGGGCATTTATACAATGCTTAATAACAAGGGCGAGATTATTTACATAGGTAAGGCCAAAAACCTAAAAAATCGCGTTTCCAGCTATTTTAAAACACAAACAGCGTCGATCAAGCAGCAGGTTATGGTAACCAAGGTGGCTGCCATTGAAGTGACCGTGACGCATACTGAAGGCGAGGCGTTATTGCTGGAGAGTCAGCAAATCAAGCGCCATAAGCCACGTTATAATATCTGTTTAAGAGATGATAAATCCTTTCCTTATATATACCTGTCCAGTGAGCAGGACTTTCCACAAATCACCTTTCATCGCGGCGCAAAAAATAAAAAAGGCCGCTATTTTGGCCCTTATCCCAGTACCGGTGCAGTCAGAGAAAGCCTGAAGCTGCTGCAAAGGCTTTTTCCAATCAGGCAGTGCGACGATGCTGTTTATAACAATCGCACCCGGCCTTGTCTGCAATATCAGATAGAACGCTGCACTGCGCCCTGTGTAGGCCTGATTGACAAACAAAACTATGCGCTGGATGTCGAAAGTACGGTGATGTTTCTGGAAGGGAAGGGCGGTTTGCTGATTGATCAGTTGATTGTCAAGATGGAGCATGCGGCCGCTAATCTTGATTTTGAGAGGGCGGCCGGATACAGAAACCAGATTGCAAAAATGCGCTCTGTGCTGGAAAAACATTTTGTTTCAGGAGAAAAGGGGGATGTGGATATTATCGCTTGTGCTAGTAAAGCAAACCTGGCGTGTGTTCAAGTGTTTTTTATCCGTAACGGGCAGCATTTGGGTAATAAAGTCTTTTTCCCCAAAATGACCGATGAGCATGCCCCTGCTTCTATCGTGCAAGCGTTTATTCCTCAATATTATCTGGATAAACCAGTGCCTCATGAATTGATCGTCAGTCATGAACTGGAAGAAGCGGAGTTATTAAGCGAAGTTTTAGCCGGCCAGGCAAAGCATTCGGTGGCAATTTCTTCCAGCGTCAGAGGAGAGCGCTTAAAGTGGCTGCAAATGGCCTGTACTAACGCTGAAAATTCATTGTTAAGCAAGTTATCGGATAAGCAGGGCCTTTATGCCCGGTATCTCAGTCTGCAGGAAGAATTGGGTTGCAAGGACCTGCCTAAACGCCTGGAATGCTTTGATATCAGCCATACACAGGGTGAGCAGACTGTAGCATCCTGTGTGGTTTTTGATAGAGAGGGGCCGGTAAAATCTGCTTATCGCCGGTTTAATATAACAGGTATAACTGGCGGTGATGATTATGCGGCCATTCATCAGGCGGTTTTTCGGCGTTTTAAGCGTTTAAAGCAGGGCGAGCATGAGGCGCCGGATATATTGTTTATTGATGGAGGCAAAGGTCAGGTACATGAAGCACAAAAGGCATTAGCGGAATTAGACATAAACAATGTTATGATAGTCGGCGTTTCAAAAGGACCCGATAGAAAACCCGGCATGGAAAAGCTGATTCTGGTAGATCAGGAACAGCCGGTAGAGATGACGACAGGAGCCAGTGGTCTGCTGTTAATTCAGCATATCCGCGATGAGGCGCATCGTTTTGCAATAACAGGGCACCGGCAACGTCGCGGTAAGGCGTCAAAACAATCGGTGCTGGAAACTATTCCAGGACTCGGTTCCAAGCGACGACAGAATTTATTAAAACAGTTTGGGGGGCTGCAAGGCATTTCATGCGCAGGCGTAGATGCACTTTGCAGTGTTGACGGCATAAGTCGGCAGTTGGCACAACAAATTTACGAACTATTTCATCATCAAGATGACGATTCAATTTAACATACCTACAAATCTTACGCTGTTAAGAATCGCGTTAATTCCTTTATTAACGGTGGTTTTTTATTTGCCCTGGCACTATGCCAATCTGGCTTGTACGCTGATTTTTATCTTAGCCGGGATTACCGACTGGCTGGACGGTTACCTTGCCAGAAAAATGCAGTTGGAAACACCTTTTGGTGCTTTTTTAGATCCTGTCGCTGATAAGTTGATGGTCGCCATAGTCCTGGTTTTAATTGTTCAGCAGCAGGCAACCCCTTACTTGGCTATTCCGGCTGCGGTTATTATCGGTAGGGAAATAACTATTG
>NQJG01000130.1 GCA_002256465.1 Methylococcaceae bacterium NSP1-1
GCATGCCCGACCTACAGAGCTGAAGCCTACGCTCCACATTTTAAGCTGACCTAGTATTATCTCACCTTTAGATAGAAAAATTTCAGCTCTATCAATAAACCGATGTAAGATGTAATATGGTTGACAATGAGCTTTCTTGTTCGGTTGATGTCGACACTACTTATCCTTTTTTGTAAACAAAACGACAGCCATGTAGGGTACGCTGCGCGTACATTTGTTTAAACTTCATGACCCATAAAAAAGGTACGTGCAGCGAACCCAACATAGTTTTAATTGCCTTGACCCCACGCTCGGAGTGCGTGAGCGATGTAAAGACTACTCACATTCCAATCCTTCAGCTCGCTGAAATCCCCGAGGTAAATGCAAGCCTCTTTTGGCGCGACTGCTAGTGTAATGCTCTATATCCGCTGCTTTTAACGTTAAA
The DNA here is from genome assembly GCA_002256465.1 of Methylococcaceae bacterium NSP1-1. Classification (GTDB taxonomy): domain Bacteria; phylum Pseudomonadota; class Gammaproteobacteria; order Methylococcales; family Methylomonadaceae; genus Methylobacter_C. The sequence goes on from NQJG01000130.1 coordinate 425, forward strand.
AATCGCTTGCCTGAAACCACTTTTAATGGACTTTGTTCAGGTATAGCCAGTACCGCGACCACATAATCAGTGCCTGCCGCCAGATCAACTGCGGGAATCTGTATAAGTTTATTACCTTTACCGCGCGCCAGTGCGGGTAACTCGGCCACCGGGAAAATCAACAATCTCCCTTGCAAGGTAACGACTGCCAGCAAATCAGATTCATTGTGAATAGGCGCGGGCTTTAAGACTTTCGCGCCATCGGGCAGGGTAATCAGCATGCGTTCTCGCCGAGGGCAAATCGTGGGCGGAAGTACTGTAGGCGCGGCCCGTGGAATCAAGTATATAAACGGGCTGCGTTGATCGGCTTTTTACCGCATCCAGGAACCCATCCCCCGAACGGTAACCCAACGTTTCCACATCGATATCATGACCCTTTGCCGCTCTTATCCAGCCTTTTTGCGACAAAATAATGGTTAGAGGTTCATTGCTTATTAACGCAGTAGTTTCCAGTGCTTGCGAGGCGACTCTTGCAACAATCGGCGAACGACGATCATCGCCATATTGCTCGGCATCACGCTCAATTTCTTTTCTGATCAGGCGATTTAATAAAAGCCGGGAACCCAAGGTTTTTTCCAGTGCAGCACGTTCTTTTTCCAGCGCATCCTGTTCGCCCCGGATCTTCATCTCTTCGAGCTTGGCCAGATGTCTTAACTTTAATTCCAGTATGGCTTCGGCCTGGATATCGGTAAGCGCAAACCGTTCCATCAACACCGGCTTGGGATACTCTTCGTTACGAATAATGGCGATAACTTCATCAATATTCAGATAGGCGATTAACAAGCCATCGAGTATGTGCAGTCGGGCCAGCACTTTATCCAGCCGATACTGTAAACGCCGCCGTACTGTTTCGGTACGAAATGCCAGCCATTCAACGAGAATTTCCCTGAGTCCTTTTACCTGTGGTCGGCCATCCATGCCTATCATGTTCATATTAACGCGATAGCTTTTTTCCAGATCCGTCGTGGCAAATAAATGCGACATCACCGCATCAACATCGATGCGTTTGGATTTTGGAATGATTAACAAGCGGGTCGGATTTTCATGGTCCGATTCATCCCGCAGGTCTTCAATCATAGGCAGCTTTTTCGCCAGCATTTGCGCGGCAATCTGCTCCATCAATTTAGCCCCGGAAACCTGATACGGCAGAGCGGTAACGACGATAGTGCCGTCCTCCTGCTCATAGATAGCGCGCATTTTTATCGAGCCGCCGCCATTCAGATACATTTTCTGTATATCCTCGGAGGAAGTAACAATTTCAGCTTCGGTAGGGTAATCAGGGCCTTTGATATGCTTGAACAGGGCTTCCAGGGTGCTGTCGGGCTCATCCAATAACTGGATACAGGCAGCCGCCACTTCCCGGAGATTATGCGGCGGTATGTCCGTTGCCATTCCGACAGCGATACCCATCGTGCCGTTAAGCAGGATATTCGGTAATCTTGCCGGTAATAACACCGGCTCTTTTAAAGTCGCATCGAAATTATCCGCCCACTCGACCGTGCCCTGCCCTAATTCGCTCAGCAAGGAATTAGCATAAGCAGTCAGGCGCGATTCGGTATAACGCATGGCGGCGAAGGATTTGGGATCATCCGGCGATCCCCAGTTGCCTTGTCCGTCAACCAGGGGATAACGGTAGGAAAAATTCTGAGCCATCAGCACCATGGCTTCATAACAGGCAGTGTCTCCGTGCGGATGGTATTTACCCAAGACATCGCCGACCGTCCGTGCGGATTTTTTATACTTCGCCAGGGCCGTCAAGCCCAGCTCGGACATGGCATAAATAATCCGCCGCTGCACCGGTTTCAAGCCATCGGCAATATGCGGCAAAGCCCGGTCGAGAATAACGTACATGGAATAATCCAGATACGCTTTCTCGGCAAAATCCTTTAACGGCTGTTGTTCAAAATTTTCTTGTAGCCCCATTTAAAACTCATCCTCTGATAGTTCAACATAGAGTGCACGACTTTTCTCTAAACTTTCCTGGCGCATTTTTCTACGCATTTCAGCCGCCTCATAAAGTTTCTTTTCAGCATCAGTTTCCAGTTGCAGACGTGGCACTTCAAAAGATTTACCATTTTCATCAATAGCCACCATAGTAAAGTAGCATGAAGTCGTATGTCTTTTTTCATTCGTCCTTAAATGCTCGGCAACCACTTTCACCCCGATTTCCATCGATGAACGGCCGACATGATTGACACGGGCATAAAAAGTCACGAGTTCACCGACATTCACTTGTTGTTTAAAGAAAACCTGATCAAGTGCGGCTGTCACTACATAATTTTTACAATATTTTGCCGCACAGGCATAAGCCACCTGATCCAGTAATTTTAATAAAGAACCGCCATGCACATTACCCGAAAAATTCGCCATATCAGGTGTCATCAGCACAGTCATTGTTAAGGATTTTTCTTGTTTATTCATTTTTTATGGGAAATATTGATAAATATGTGTTTAAAACCAGCGTAAAAATTAGTTCATTCACGGAAGTCCGCAGCCACACAATTCTTTGGCAACTCATGATTATAGCGTCTATTCAACAACCCACAGTTATTTAACTCTTACAATCTGCAATTTGGAACACTAAGTCATTTTTAATGAATGCATTTTGATTATTATTTTTGCCAGAAACTTATTGACTTTATGTAAACTGTAAGCGTATTTTACAGTTAGATATTGGCTCTGATTCTACAAATTTAAACCTTGTAAAAACTATATTTACTATCGATTAAAATGAGGGCTGCAAATGATAATGAGTTCAATAAAAAAAGGGCAGCTATGTCCTTTTGATTTATTGGGTTTTGCTAGTTTTGTTAGCGCTATTGCAAGTGCGTTGCTGATCTTAATATGGAAAGTGCTTGTAATTCGACGATCTACACTGGATATTACCGCAAGATTCCTGGAAAAAATCAAAAGACTATCAACGGAAACTCACACTCCCTGGTTGCTTAAAAAAGCATTAAACAACCAAAATCACCCCAAAAATCCCGGCACAACGAACGCCACAATTCAAAAAATCTATCCTGGTTGTTGCTTTTTTGCTGCCTTGAATATTTCGATAAAAAATTTCTTTATGTCAGGATCCAGGCAATTCTGCTGCTTTCATTTTCTCTCATATACCTAAATTGTTACAACGTCACACCCGGAGGCATAAAAGGCACAGCGCATAGTCACAAATAATAGCGGTCGATAATCCTAATAATTCTAATGTTTGAGGTAAACCATATGAGCATAAAAACATCAATTATCGCACTCACGCTTGTAAGAGCGGGTAATGTTTTGAGGGGAGCAGAAAAATGAACATAAAAACATCAGCTATCGCACTCGCTCTTATGGGGGCGGGATTTTTAGGACTCGCAGGCTATAGTGGCAGTAGCATGGCGATAATCAAAGAGTTACCCTGTGATAAGAGGGGGGCGGGTAACGTATTAGATGAAGCCAAGTGCGCAGGACGAACGGTAGAAAGTATGCCGGGTGCCGATGAAGATTATTTTCGTGACATGGACAACGGCGCAACCAAGGACCCCGTCGCAGTAGCCAAAATTCTTTCTCCTTTTGTTCCTGGAATAACGCCGGAAGCTGCCGCCAAAGCGGCTGCTATCGGACGTAATAACTGGATTGTATGGACAGCGGGTAATGATTATTTCTGGAATAGACTGGGTTATAAGAGCCGTGGCAATCTCGACTTTTTAAAAACCTTATCCAATCATCCCAGCTTGAAATTTAGCCGTAGCAACCGCTGGAATTACTTGGGATTGGTCAATGAGCCTTGTTTCGAAAAACCCACCAGCGGGCGTGAAGATCGCTACGGATTATGGCTGGATGTGCGCTCTAAAGATTGCCCTGCCGATCCATTTGAAAATGAAACAAAGTACCCTGGCATAAAAATCGGCGCAAGGGGTAAAAATATCC
>NQJG01000013.1 GCA_002256465.1 Methylococcaceae bacterium NSP1-1
AAAGCTCGACAGGCCAGTGCATTGTTTTCTACCTGGATGACCCACTTTGCTCCCCTGGAAGCCGCTTCAAAGCCTAAGGCGCCGCTGCCGGCATACAAATCCAGACAACGTCTGCCGATAATGTCATTTTGCAGCCAATTGAATACGGTTTCGCGCACTCTTGCGGGTGTCGGTCGCAATCCTGGCGCATCGACAAAGGTTACACTTCGACTGCGCCAGTTTCCCCCGATTATCTTAAGTTTATTTTGCACTTTTTTCCGCTGACTTGCCGACGGTTATGGTTTGCAACAGTTGCGGATTAACACGGCGTTTAAAGGCATCTGTTATTGATGCGACCGTCACTTGCTCAATTTTTTGTTGGAAGGTATCCAGGTAATCCAGGGGCATATCATAAAAACCGATCATGGCAACATAGCCGGCCAGTTCTTTATTGGTATCAAAACGCATGGCAAAACCACCGGTAATATTTTTCTTTGCGGCAATAAGCTCGGCTTCCGTCGGGCCTTTGGCTATAAAATCGGCCAAGGTTTGGTTGAGCACTTGCAAGGCTTGTGCTGTTTGATCGTTGCGGGTTTGCAGGCTAACGATAAACGGGCCTGGTTTCAACATCGGTATGAAAGCACTGGATGCACTGTAAGCCAACCCCCGTTTTTCTCTTACTTCTTCAAAGAGCTTGGAAACCAGGCTACCGCCGCCCAATATATGATTGCCGACATACAGATCAAAATAATCGGGATCTTTGCGATAAGTGGCTGGCAGCCCAACCAAAACATGCGTTTGTGAGGACGGAAACTCGATGTGTTGCTGTGTTGATTTAAGCGGCATGGCCACGTCCGGCAAATCTCCCCGTTTTTCTCCGACAGGCAACCCGGCTACCAGCTTCTCCGCAGTTTGCTCCGCTTGCTGTTTGGTTAAATCCCCGACAATGACAACTATCGCATTGGCAGCGACATAATATTTTTGATAAAAATTACGCAGATCGGAGATCTTAAGAGCGGCTACCGTTTTAATCACTCCTGATTCAGGATGTGCATAAGGGTGATTTCCATAAAGGGCGTTATAAAAGGCTATGCTCGCCAATTCTGCAGGCGATTCCTCTTGTTGCTTTAAACCTGCCAAGGTTCGGTTTTTTTCTCGTTGAAAGTCGGGTTCGTTAAAAATCGGCTTGGTCAAGATGACTTGCATCGTTTCAATGGCTTTATCGAATAAGGGTTTATCGGTCAATGTGCGTAACGATACGGTAGCTGAATCAATTGAACTACTTACGCCAAATTGTGCGCCGACACTTTCAAAGCGCTGGGCAATTTCATCGGCATTCCATTTTCCGGCTCCGGTATCCAGTAAATCAGCTGTTAATGCCGCTAGTCCAAACTGTTGTCCGTCACTCGAACTACCGGCATCAAAAACAACCTGGATATCCACCATGGGTAGATCTTCGGTATGCACATAATAAACGCGGGTGCCTTGCGGCGTTTGCCAGTGTTCAATTTTTGCTGCCGAGTAAGCGAACTGGCTAAATGCCAATAAGATAAAACCTAACAAATAGATACGCATTATTTAGCTCCCTTTTTTTCAGCGGTTGTATTAATAGTTTGTGGTTCCAGGTAAGCAATACTCAGATGATCATCAACCAAATATTTACGTGCTACATCACGCACTTGTTCCGCTGTCACCTGATTGATTTTAGCAACATATTCATCGGCTTTTTGCCAGCCTAAACCCACTGTTTCGAGAGTCCCTATTTGCATGGCTTGATAAAAATTGGAATCCCGCTGGTAGATATCGCTGGCCAAAACCTGCGCTTTAATCCGCTGTAATTCTTCACTGCTGATTAAGTTTTCCTGAAGCTTCCTGATTTCATCCTTTAATGCGGCTTCCAGCTCCAATACTGTTTTTCCTTCTGCGGGTGTTGCTTCCAGTTCAAACAAATTGGACATTCTTGAAGTCAGTCCATAGCCGGCACCGGCAGAGACGGCTATCTGTTTACCTCGCACCAACTGTGAGGTCAATCTGGCACTGCTACCGCCATCCAATACGCCGGCTAATACTTCCAGGGCGTAGGCTTCCCATTCATTTGCAGCGGTTTTTAGTGCCGGCACTTTATATCCCATTAGAATGGAAGGCAGTTTTGCGGGTACTTTGACGGTCATTTTACGCGCACCCAGCTGATCAATTTCAGTTTGCGGCTTTAACGGTTTAATATCACTGGGCTTAAGTGCGCCAAAATATTTTTCTGCCAGTTCAAAAACGGCCTTTGCATGTACATCACCTACTACAACCAGAGTGGCATTATTCGGTGCATACCAGCGTTGATACCAGGCTTGCAGGTCTTCAACCGTATAATTTGCAATATCCGCAGGCCAACCAATAACAGGATGCTTATACGGGCTGTTGGAATAAGCCATGGTCATAAATTGTTCTTGCATTTTTGCTTGTGGATTATCATCAGTCCGCATTCTGCGTTCTTCAGTGACTACCTGTAGTTCTTTTTTTAATTCTTCGGGTAGCAGGTGCAGATTACGCATTCTATCGGCTTCCAGTTCAAAACTGACTGCCAGTCTGGAAGCCTCCATGGTTTGAAAATAGGCCGTATAATCCTGTCCGGTAAAGGCATTTTCATCACCCCCATTTTCGGCAATAATACGGGAAAACTCACCCGCAGGATGTTTATCCGTACCCTTGAACATCATGTGTTCCAGCATGTGCGAGATCCCGGTAATGCCTCCGGGTTCATAACTGGAGCCAACCTTGTACCAGACTTGAGACACTACAACCGGTGATCGATGATCTTCTTTTACCAGAACTTTTAGACCATTCGCCAATGTATGTTCAAATACTTTTGTTTCTGCACTACTGGTAAACACGGGCAGACACAGTAAGATTGTGCATAGTAATCGTTTCTTCATAACTCCCTCTTTCATGATTGTAAGCGCGTCGGACTATTTCATTAATCAATAGTTCACGGTATTCTATACAATAATATAAAAGTTGGAACTTATTAAACAATGCCTAGCAAATCCTCTGTGTTTTCCTGGAAAAACTACTACACACTTTGTAAACCCAATGTTGTTGCGGAAATGCTTTTTACCGCAGTTGTCGGTATGTTATTAGCTGTACCAGGAATGCCACCTATAGGACCTTTTATTTACGGAACTATAGGCATTGCTCTGGCTGCATCTTCAGCCGCGGCAGTTAATCATTTTATTGATCGAAAAGCGGATGCACAAATGGCCCGCACCGAAAAACGCCCGTTACCTACAGGAGAATTAAGTACGACTAATGTCATTACTTTTGCGTTTGTGCTGGGTCTGAGCTCAATGCTTATTTTGATTTTATTAGTCAATACCTTAACGGCTATTCTGACTTTCCTGTCATTATTTGGTTACGCTATTATTTATACGCTCTATCTTAAAAGAGCGACTCCGCAAAACATTGTCATTGGCGGTATTTTCGGTGCTACACCGCCGCTGTTGGGTTGGTGTGCAATGACTGGAGAAATACATCCTTATTCTCTGCTATTAGCATTAATCATTTACGTTTGGACACCACCGCATTTCTGGGCATTGGCTATCGCCAGACGTGAAGAATACGCCAAAGTGAACATCCCCATGTTACCCGTTACCCATGGCCCTGAGTTTACGCGCTTGCAAATATTGCTCTATACCATCCTATTGATAATTGTGACGCTGTTGCCCTATTTAACCGGCATGAGCGGCTTAATTTACCTGGTGTCGGCAGTGTTATTAGGTCTTGGGTTTATTTATTACGCAGTATTGATGATGCGTAAAAAAGATAATAAAACCGCCATGAAAACTTTTGTTTATTCTATCGTTTATATAACACTTCTGTTTGCGGCTTTGTTAATTGATCATTATCTAAGATTTACTTTATGAATTTCACTCATCACGAGCAAACACCTCATCCGGAACATCCGTTCGCGGAGTATATTCGCATTCTCGGCAAAGGCAAAAAAGGCTCAAGACCACTTACGCAAGATGAAGCCTATCAAGCTATGAAAATGATTTTAGCAGATGAAGTGCTGCCCATTCAGTTGGGTGCATTTTTAATGTTAATGCGAGTTAAGGAAGAAACACCCGAAGAATTAGCCGGTTTTGTTTTGGCTGCCAGAGAATCATGCAATCTCACAAGTGATAGGGCGTTAGTCGATCTGGATTGGTCATCTTATGCCGGGAAACGTCGTCATTTGCCCTGGTTTCTGTTGTCGGCCCTGTTATTGGCAGAAAACGGTATTAGTGTTTTTATGCATGGTGCTGGTGGTCATAGTGCAGGCCGGTTATATACCCAGGAGGTACTTAAATATCTTGGACTTGAATATTCAAGCTCTATTGAACAAACCAAACAACAGCTTGAACAACAACACTTCAGCTATCTTTCACTGGAACATTTTTGCCCGAAACTGCATGACATCATAGAACTGCGTCCGCTGCTGGGCTTACGCTCACCTGTTCATACCCTGGTTCGTTTGTTAAATCCTTTTAATGCAGAATACAGCATTCAGGGAATATTTCATCCGGGTTATCGACCTGTGCATCAACAAGCTGCTGCTTTATTGCAACAGCCCCATGCAGCCGTATTAAAGGGTGAGGGCGGTGAAACTGAGCGTAATCCTGATATGGAATGCCTTGTGCAAAGCGTACATAACGGTGAATTATTTGACGAAAACTGGCCGGCTTTATTCGCCCGCCGTCACGTCAAACCTGAGGAACTTGATCCCCGGCAACTGCCTTTAATTTGGCAAGGGAGTGCTGAGGATGAGTTTGCTGAAAGCTCAATCATCGGCACAGCAGCGATTGCGCTTAAGCTATTGGGCAAAGCAAACACACAGCAACAAGCTCATCAACTGGCGACTGATTACTGGTTGAGCAGAGATAAGGAAAAGTTCGCTGGTTCCTGATACAGACATCTATAGTGATTAAGCGAATGCTTTTGATATTCCTGTGCTACCTGCTGTTTTTGCTTATCCTATTTGTTTTTCAACGAAAATTAGTTTATTTTCCAGAAAAATATTCAATCGAACAACAACAAGTACTCGCCGAACGATTAAATCTGAAGCTTTGGCCGTCAAAAGATAATTACCTCGGGTTGATGTCAAAATCGGCCAATACCGCCTACAAAGGGACAATTATTGTATTTCATGGCAATGCGGGTTCAGCAATAAACCGGATCTATTATTCGCAAGCATTGGAAAAGCTGGGTTACCGTGTGATCTTGGCAGAATATCCGGGCTATGGTGCCAGAGATGGCCTTCCATCAGAAACAACTATGATTTCGAATGGCATTGAAACCCTGAAACGGGCATTGAATGATTTTGGTGACCCTATTTTTCTTTGGGGAGAATCACTCGGAAGCGGTGTTGTCGGCGGAATTATGCAGACTGGGTGGATTCAAGTAAAAGGCCTTGTGTTAGTCGCGCCATTTGATAGCCTGGCCAACGTTGCGCAACACTATTACTGGTTCTTTCTAGCTAAATGGTTAATCCGTGATGAATTTAACAACATTAAAAATCTACAAAATTACCAGGGAAGCATAGCGATTCTGTTAGCCGACGAAGATGAAATCATCCCTAATAAGTATAGCCTGACTCTCTTCGACTCACTGTACAATCGCAAGCGACTCTGGTTATTCAAAGATGCAGGACATAACAGTCTGCCGCTTGCGCCAGAATTGCCCTGGTGGCAAGAGGTTATGCAGTTTGTTGCCGGTCAAAACGGGGTATCCCCGTAATATTGTCTGAATTGAGATTTACATACCGCAAGCCTATCAAGGTTTCGGCATCGACGGTAAGGTCGCTCCATATCACTTCTACCTTTCCATTTAATTCCAGCCGCTTAAATTCGAAGTACGTTATTGTGCCTTCTTCAACGGATATTGTTTCAGAAAGGCGAATCATTAAACCCTCTACCGAAACGTTTACGGTCTTAAACTCATGGAATTCGCCATTTAATAAAATTTGTCCAAGATCAGGCATATTTTTTCGATAGACTTTTCTTTTGTTCAAAGTTTTATCTATATCAAAGGCAATATTTTTAAATTCCAAAGCAAGCAAGATACGATCATTATCTACGTCAACCCTTACCACTTCAGCTTCACCAGCCAATCGCATTTCAGGAAGATACAAATCAATTATGGTCGTCGTCAGTAACATATTAAAAATATACTTAACATCAATGTCTTTTTTATGGCTATTTAATTCAGCAAGAATACCCGTTATCGAGATATTTAAAACAGTTATTTCATGCTCTTCTTCTCCCATGTAAATCAAGCCATGTGACGTTAAGTTTTTACGACAAGGCCGATCCAAATTTGAATACATCATTATCTCCTGATTGATTCTTCGCTTAAATTCCAGCTCACACTGTACAAGTATATTGAGTGCAATTATAGTGTGTTAACATATATTTACTTATTTTTCGTTCAACCTCAAAATAATTTTATAGTCATCAAAATTTCGATCTATACCTCGCTCCACATCATGAAAACACCATTTATATTGTCCTTTTTATTCTCTTTAGCCGCTTGTACAAGTGTTCCGCCTAAAAACAGTGACAATATATGCGCAACTTTCAGAGAAAAAGAAGATTGGTATGATGATGCAAAAAAGTCGTATGAGAAATGGGGTGTGCCTATTCATGTGCAAATGGCGATTATGCACCAGGAGTCGCATTTCGTCGCGGATGCACAACCACCCCGCACTAGCCTACTAGGCATTATTCCCTGGTTTAGACCCACCAGCGCCTATGGTTATGCGCAAGCTATAGATGAAACGTGGGACGACTATCTTGATAAAGCGGGAAGCTGGGGTGCTGATCGCGACGAATTTGCTGATGCAGCCGACTTTATCGGTTGGTATGGCAACATAAGTCACTCCAGGCTGGGTATATCGAAAGGGGACGCAAAAAATCTATATCTCGCTTACCATGAAGGGCACGGGGGTTATCAGCGCAAAAGTTATTTACAAAAACTATGGTTAAATCAAGTAGCGGAGAAAGTTGCTTACCGGGCCAGACTATTTCAAAGCCAATTGGAGGCCTGCAACATGAATTAAAAAAACAAAAACTGTTTTTTGATAAACTTTCCATTTTTTTACATTAACAAAAAGGCGAATCAGTGAGAAAAATTCAAACTCAAGTTATTTCAATTGTCACCGTTATTCTTATAGGAATTACTATGTTTTCAATGGCTAATGCCACCACACCCGAAGAAAATAAGGCTGCCGGTGCGGCTTTCCTGGCAGAAAATGCTAAAAAAGCCAATATCGTAACTACTGCAAGTGGCTTGCAATACGAAATTTTAACGCCTGGTACAGGCACGATATCGCCTAAAGCAACAGATAACGTAACCGTGCATTACAAGGGTACAACCATTGACGGCAAAGAGTTTGACAGTTCTTACAGCCGCGGCGAACCCACTTCATTCCCTTTAAACAGAGTTATCCCTGGCTGGACTGAAGGTGTGCAATTAATGAAAGAAGGTGCCAAATACCGTTTTTACATTCCCTCAGAACTTGCTTATGGTGAACAAGGTGCGGGCCCAATCGCCCCAAATTCAACTCTGATATTTGATGTTGAACTGATCAAAATCCAATAGTCAAAAGACGCGGGGTACACTTAGTACCCCGCGTTACACTCCTCGCCAGTCATCCTAACTAAAGAAATCCAAAAACTCGGCACAACCCTGTCAAGGCACTTTGCCTTAAGAAGCCTTGGACCTTTCCCTTTAGCCTTGAACCATGTTTCTATATGTCTACTTACGATCTGTTTGCCACTACGCCCAAGGCGATGGAAACCATTCTTACCGAAGAACTCAAAACTCTCGGCATCAACAATATTAAGGCTACTATGGCAGGTGTTGCTTTTCAGGGTAACCTGGAAACCGCCTATCGTGCTTGCTTATGGTCCAGAACAGCAAATCGGATTTTACTGGTATTAAGTTCTTTTGAAGTAAAAACCCAGGAAGATCTTTATAAAGGCGTACAAAAAATCAATTGGTTTGAACATATTGATCCTGAGGACAGTTTTGCAGTTTCGTTCAGCGCAAAAAACTCACAGGCGATTAACAATACACACTTTGGCGCATTAAAGGTTAAAGATGCGATTGTCGATCAAATGCGGGAAAAATTTCAAAAACGCCCCAGCATCAATACCGAACAACCCAATATTCGTATCAATGTTTATTTGCATGGCGAAACGGCTCAGCTCAGTTTGGATCTTTCAGGTGAAAGTCTGCATCGCCGTGGGTATCGGGATATAAATATTAAAGCGCCGATGAAAGAAAACCTTGCTGCGGCGATGCTATTGCGTAGCGGTTGGCCTGAAATCGCCAAACAACACGGCTCATTGATAGATCCGATGTGCGGTTCAGGAACGCTATTGTTAGAAGGTGCAATGATTGCCGCTGATTATGCACCCGGTCTGTTACGCGATTATTTCGGTTTTATTGGATGGAAAAAACACGATGCCGGCTGCTGGAAAAAATTACGCATTGAAGCACAGCAACGCAAAAAAGCGGGCCTGGAAAAGCTTCCTGTTATTGTCGGTTTCGATCAGAATCGTCACACCATCAATGCGGCTCTAACGCATATAGCCAATGCCGGCCTACAAAATAAAATTCATGTTGAGCGTCGTGATATCGAAGACGCAGAACCGGCTGAAAGTTGGAAACCGGGGCTATTAATCTGTAATCCTCCCTACGGTGAGCGTTTGGGTGATGAGCAGGAAACTGCAGAGCTGTACAAAAAATTCGGTGAAACCCTGAAAGCCCATTTTATCGGCTGGAAAGCAGCTATGATTATAAGCAATCCGGAGCTGGGATTTCGCTTAGGGATACGCTCACAAAAACCGATTACCCTGTTTAATGGTGCGCTTGAATGTAAATTATTGCGTCTGAATATTGAAGAAAGCAATTTCTTCATTCCAAAGGCCAGAACGCAGGAAGAGCGCATTGCTCAGGCAACAGAAACCAGCAAAACCGAACAAGCAGAGACCGTTGGCGCCGAAATGTTTGCCAACCGGCTTAAAAAGAACCTGAAAAAGCTGTCCAACTGGGCGAAGCAAAACCACGTTACCTGCTATCGGGCTTACGATGCCGATTTGCCGGAATATGCTGTCGCCGTTGATATTTATCGGGGTGAGCAAATCTGGGTCAACGTACAAGAATACGAGCCACCCAAAACCATCGATCAACACAAGGCGGATCAGAGATTGGCCGGGCTATTGGCCGAAATACCTAATGTACTCGGTATCAATCGCGAACAGGTTTTCCTGAAAATCCGCCGAAAACAAAGGAGCACCGACCAGTACGAAAAACACGGCGACCTGGGAAGATTCCATATTATTGAAGAAGGCGGCTGCAAATTATTGGTTAATTTTGAAGATTATCTGGACACGGGCTTGTTTCTGGATCACCGTCCTATGCGATTGCTGATTCAACAGCAGGCCAAAGATAAACGTTTTTTAAATCTGTTCGCCTATACCGGCACTGCCACAGTCCATGCCGCTATGGGTGGGGCAAAATCAACCACAACAGTCGATATGTCCAACACTTATATCAACTGGGCTAAAAACAACATGGATCTGAATAAAAGTACAGGGGAGCATGAGTTTATTCAGGCGGACTGCCTGGAATGGCTGGAACATGAAGCCAGGCAACCTTATAGCAGACAATACGATCTAATTTTTCTTGATCCACCTACTTTTTCCAATTCAAAGCGGATGGATGATGTGTTTGACATACAAAATGATCATGTCCAGCTCATTAAAAACGCGGTTACACTGTTGGCCCCTGATGGTGTTTTATATTTTTCCACCAATTTCAGACGCTTTAAAATTGATAAGCCGGCCCTGTCGGAGTTAACCTTGGAAGATATTACGGCAACCACTATTCCTGAGGACTTTTCCCGTAATCCAAGAATTCATTATTG
>NQJG01000317.1 GCA_002256465.1 Methylococcaceae bacterium NSP1-1
ATCGTTTATTGTTTATCGCGTAATAAGGTGGATGAAACCGCCGAATGGCTAAGAACCAAAGGGGTTAATGCCTTGGCCTATCATGCAGGTATGGCAAGCGATTTGCGGCAAAACCATCAGCACCGGTTCTTAATGGAAGACGGTCTGGTGATTGTAGCCACCATTGCTTTTGGTATGGGCATTGATAAACCCAATGTGCGTTTTGTTGCCCATCTGGATTTGCCAAAAAGCGTTGAAGCCTATTATCAGGAAACGGGCAGGGCAGGGCGTGATGGTTTGCCCGCTAATGCGTGGATGGCTTATGGCTTGCAAGATGTCATCACCCTGCGGCGAATGCTGGCGGATTCAAGTGCCGATGAAGCCCATAAGCGTCTGGAAATGCACAAACTCGATGCCATGTTGGCCTTATGTGAACAAGTGCATTGCCGGCGGCAGGCGTTATTAAATTATTTTGGCGATCATCTTGAGCAGCCTTGTAATAATTGCGACACCTGTTTGGAAACGGTGCAAACGTGGGATGGAACGCTGGTTGCACAACAAGCCTTATCCTGTATTTATCGCACCGGACAACGTTTTGGCGTGGGCTATTTGATTGATGTACTGCGGGGCAAGCTAACAGAGAGGATTATCAGTTCTGCCCATGATAAACAATCCACTTTTGGCATAGGTAAAGAACTGGATGAACAACAATGGTCATCAGTATTCAGACAGCTGGTTGCGCGCGGCCTTGTCGCTGTCAATTTTGATCATTTTGGCGTGTTGCAACTCACCGATGCGTGAATGCTGCGCTATGGGACGCATTACGCGCCAAGCGTCGTGAAATTGCAGATGAACAGGATGTCCCGCCCTACATTATTTTTCATGACGCAACCCTGATGGCTATGCTGGAAGCCAAGCCGGCCAATCGCCAACAAATGGCTTTATTGTCAGGTGTGGGTGAACAAAAACTAAAGCTTTATGCTGATCAATTTTTAGAGGTTATCAGCAAACATGTCGATGACCACACCGTGCCGGATACGGTGGTTGAATCGGTGGATTTGTTCAAGCTGGGTTACAGCGTGCAAAAGATTGCCCAAAAACGAGGCTATAAAGAGGACACGATTTATAATCATCTCTCGCAAGCTTTGGAGCAGGGAATGCTGGCGTTGCAGGATGTTGTGGAATTGCCGGAGCAGGACATCAAGCGGGTAGAAGAAGCCATTTTGAGTTTGCCGGAAGAACAGCGGAACGCACTAAAACCGGTTTATGAGTTGTTTGACGGTCAGTTCAGTTACGGTGTGCTGCGTTGTGTCAGGGCGGCTTTGCAGTATCAGACGGCATAAGGAATTGGGTGGACGTTGAGTTATAAGCTTAAGACAGGTTGTTATCTTTATGTATAAACTGAGTTTTTATGTCCCGGAATCGCATCTTGAACCGGTAAAAAACGCCGTGTTTATAAAAGGCGCGGGGCATTATAAGGCTTACGATCAAT
This sequence comes from Methylococcaceae bacterium NSP1-1, assembly GCA_002256465.1. GTDB lineage: Bacteria > Pseudomonadota > Gammaproteobacteria > Methylococcales > Methylomonadaceae > Methylobacter_C. Next base: position 1,472 of record NQJG01000317.1, read on the forward strand.
GCTGTTGGCAAGTGCGGGGCGAAGGGCAATTCAGGCCTTTGGTGAATAGCCAGCCGTATCTTGGGCAAGTTAATCAGCTGGAAAAGGTAATTGAATATAAGGTGGAAATGATTTGTACCGCTGCCGCAATCAAGGAAGTTGTGCAGGCGCTACTTAGCAGTCATCCTTATGAAGAGCCGGCTTATGAGGTTTACAAGATTTTAACAGTTGAAGATTTGTGAAACTGACTGATCAATTATTTAGGTTTTTGAGCCGTAACCGGACGCATGGGCTTTGATTTACCGGTTTGGGTTTCGGCTATCGCTTCTATCCCATTATACCTCCCAGCTAAAGTATAATAGATTCATTTTATTCAACTGTTTTGATGTCCTCTCTAGGACCGGCATGTATTAAAACGACAGTTAGACCGGCTACGGAGTGAAACTCAGAAAGGAAAAAATCCGGTAGAACAACTCAACGCACTGACAGGCCGCATTGAGAAATCTGTCGTACTGCGAAACAAACGCCTAGCCAGCATTCCGCCACTGAATTTTCCGGATTTACCTGTCACTGGTAAGAAAGATGAAATTGCCAAACTGATACAGGAAAATCAGGTGGTGATTGTATGCGGCGAAACAGGTTCAGGTAAAACGACGCAGTTACCCAAGATTTGTTTGTCTATCGGCCGAGGAGCAGCGGGATTTATTGGTCACACACAGCCCAGGCGGATTGCAGCGCGAACGGTTGCAGATCGTATCGCTGAAGAACTCGGTGAGTCGATCGGCAAGTCGGTCGGTTTCAAAATCCGTTTTAATGATAAAACGCACACCGAGTCATTAGTTAAATTAATGACGGACGGTATCTTGCTGGCGGAATCGCAAAATGACCCTTACTTAAATCAATACGACACGATCATTATTGATGAGGCGCATGAACGCAGTCTGAATATCGATTTTCTATTGGGCTATATGAAGTGGCTGTTGCCCAAACGCCCCGATTTAAAGCTGATTATTACCTCGGCGACCATCGATCCGCAACGCTTCTCCACACATTTTAATAATGCGCCGATCATTGAAGTATCGGGGCGTACTTATCCGGTCGAGATGCGTTATCGCCCTATCGAGCAAAAAGAGGAAGACGATGAAACCAGCGACGACTTACAAAATGCGATACTCGATGCGGTGGATGAACTGTACCGGGATTTACGCGGCGATATACTGATTTTTTTAAGTGGCGAACGGGAAATCAGGGAAACCACCGATTCCTTAAAAAAACATCATCCGACGCAATATGAAATCCTGCCGCTGTATTCAAAGCTCAGCGTCAGTGAACAGGAACGCGTCTTCAAGCCAAAAGGCGGAAAAATACGCATCGTCCTGGCAACCAATGTCGCGGAAACATCTTTAACTGTTCCGGGAATACGCTGCGTCATCGATACCGGTCATGCGCGTATCAGCCGCTACAGTCATCGCAGTAAAATCCAGCGCTTACCGATTGAACGTATCTCGCAATCCAGTGCGAATCAAAGGGCAGGGCGGTGCGGTCGTGTTGCCGAAGGTATTTGTATTCGCCTGTATTCCCATGATGATTACCTGGCCAGACCGGAATTTACCGAGCCGGAAATTATGCGCACCAATTTGTCCGCGG
>NQJG01000131.1 GCA_002256465.1 Methylococcaceae bacterium NSP1-1
TGAAAATAATAATCGTTATCTGGATGCCCTATCCGGCATAGCGGTATGTAATTTGGGCCATGCTCACCCCGCAGTGCATAGGGCTATCTGCGCGCAAAGCGAAAAACTGCTGCATACCTCCAATATCTATAAAATTGCCGCTCAGGAAAGTCTTGCTGACAAACTGACTGAAAAAAGCGGCATGGATAACGTATTTTTCTGTAATTCGGGTGCCGAAGCGAATGAAGCTGCCATCAAGCTGGCTCGCAAATACGGCCACGAAAGAGGCATAGAAAATCCCGCGATTATTGTCATGGAAAAAAGTTTTCATGGCCGTACTTTGGCAACGCTAAGCGCTACCGGCAACAGTAAGGTGCAACAAGGCTTTGCACCGCTGGTTGAGGGCTTTGCGCGGGTGCCCTATAACGATATCAGCGCAATCGAGCAAGCGCTTGGGCAAGATAAAAATATTGTGGCTGTGTTGGTCGAACCCATTCAAGGAGAAGGCGGCGTCAATATCCCCGCCGCTGATTACCTTAACCGGATACGCGACCTGTGTGACCGACATGAGTTGCTAATGATGCTCGATGAAATCCAGACGGGCATAGGCCGAACCGGCAAGTTTCTTGCCTTCCAGCACAACAACATTATTCCCGATGTGTGTACACTGGCTAAAGCACTGGGGAATGGCGTACCCATTGGTGCGTGTCTTGCGCGTGGGAAAGCTGCTCAACTTCTCACTGCCGGGAATCATGGTTCCACATTTGGCGGTAATCCCTTAGCCTGTAGCGCCGCTTTAGCGGTATTGGCGACACTGGATAAAGAAAACCTGATCGAACAGGCACAGCAAAAAGGTAAGGCTATCTGTGCCGGCTTTATTGAGCACCTGAAGAGTAATAAACATGTTGTTGATATTCGCAATAAAGGCTTGATGATCGGTATAGAACTCGACAGCCCCTGCGCAGAGTTGGTTAAATCAGCATTGCAACAGCGGTTATTGATCAATGTAACCAATGAAACCACGATTCGTTTGTTACCGCCATTAATCATTGACGAGCAACAAATCAAACTACTTGTAGAAACTTTATCGACTCTAATTACCGAATACACAGAACAAACGGCACAAAAAACACAATCATGAATCCCAGACATTTCACCAGCTTGCTCGATTTATCCAGCGAAGAATTTCGTCTTCTGATTAATAGAGCTATAGAACTAAAAAACCATCGCGATCCTGACTACCAACCCTTAAAAGGTCAGTTGTTAGCGATGATTTTTGAAAAATCATCGACACGTACTCGCATTTCATTTGAAACGGGCATGGCCCATTTTGGCGGCAGTGCCTCATTTTTGTCTCCGAGAGATACCCAACTGGGACGAGGTGAACCGTTGCAGGATAGTGCCAAAGTCATTTCCAGCATGGTCGATTGCATCATGCTGAGAACCGACAAGCACGAAACCGTAACGACATTTGCTCAGCACTCCAGCGTTCCCGTTATTAACGGCTTAACCGATCAACAACATCCCTGTCAGTTGTTGGCTGATATGCAGACTTATTTTGAATATCGCGGTGATATCAAAGGTAAAACAGTGACATGGATTGGTGACGGCAATAACATGTGTCATTCTTATATTCATGCCGCCATGCTGCTGGATTTCAATTTAAACATTGCTTGCCCACCCGGCTATTGTCCGCAACAAGAATTTGTTGAAGCAGCAGGCGAACGCGTCAGGTTTTTTAATACCGCATTAGATGCGGCTAAAAATGCTGACCTCTGTGTCACAGATGTTTGGGCCAGCATGGGACAGGAAGAAGAACAGAAACTACGCGAAATAGCTTTTAAAGACTATCAGATCAACGCCGAGATCATGAATGCTGCCCACAATGACGCACTATTCATGCACTGTTTACCAGCTCACCGGGGTGAGGAAGTGACTGCTGAAGTGATAGACGGTACGCAAAGCGTTATCTTCGCTGAAGCTGAAAACCGCCTGCATGCGCAAAAAGCACTATTGGAATTTCTCCTGTGCAAAAAATAACGTTAAAATCGACTTCATCAGACGACTAATAACAGAAGAAGATACCCGTGAAAAAAATACTCAGTTCTTTTTTTATCTTAATAGTAGCTTTCAGTTCAGCACAGGCTGAAACAATCTATGTGGCAGACGATCTTAATTTATCACTGAGGGACACGGCGAGCATTAACGCTAAAGTTTTAAAAACGCTACCCACAGGAACCCCCCTGACGCTTATCGACAAGCAAACCAAATCTGAATTTATCCATGTTCGCCTTATCGATGGCACAGAAGGTTACATTAAAGCGCGTTATACCAAAAAACAACCACCCGCTATTGATCCTAAAGACGCAGCCGGCAAAACCATAGCGCTATTACAGTCTGATAATGCCTCATTGAAAACTGAATTAAATACCCTAAAAAATTCTCTTACGCCGGAATCATCTCTGGAAAAGACTTTAGCCACGGAACGTGATCAGTTAGCCCGCGAACTCAATGAACTGAAAAAGACGGCTGCCAGCGCGTTTCAATTAAAAAATGAACGCGACGAGCTTCAGGAACGCGTGGTTAATGTTGAAAGAGACTTGCAGCAGTTCAAACTAGAAAATCAGGCGCTAAAAGACACCGCCAGTCAGGACTGGTTCCTCTACGGAGGCATACTCTCTCTAGCCGGCGTTCTATTGGGATTTATTCTTCCCAAACTCGGCTGGCGACGCAAAAGCAGTTGGGATTCATATTAAGTTCCAAGGCACACGGTTCAAAAATCCGCGTTCCTAGCACCATGCACCATTTACCTTAAACACCAGGAATCAATCACATGGCTCATTCAGATGACCACAATACCCGCACCTTTTCTTCTCAAGTCGTTGACGGCATGGAACGTGCCCCCAGCCGCGCCATGCTGCACGCAGTCGGTTTTAGCAACGAAGATTTCAAAAAACCGCAAATCGGCATAGCCTCGACCTGGAGCATGGTGACACCCTGCAACATGCACATTAACAAACTGGCCGATAATGCTGCGTCAGGCGTTAACAATGCCAACGGTAAAGCCGTTATCTTTAATACCATCACGATATCCGATGGCATATCAATGGGTACTGAAGGCATGAAATATTCGCTGGTATCCCGCGAAGTGATTGCCGACTCCATTGAAACCGTGGTCGGATGCCAAGGTTTTGACGGTATTGTTGCAATCGGCGGCTGCGATAAAAATATGCCGGGCTGCATGATCGCCCTATCACGCTTGAACCGTCCGGCTATCTTCGTGTACGGCGGCACCATTATGCCGGGCTGTCATAAAGATAAAAAACTCGATGTTGTTTCCGTCTTTGAAGCAGTCGGCGCCAGAGCCAACAATAAAATCGATGATGCCGAACTGGCTGAAATTGAAGCCAAAGCGATTCCCGGCGCGGGCTCCTGCGGCGGCATGTACACCGCCAACACCATGGCTTCCGCGATTGAAGCACTGGGCATGAGTTTACCCAACAGCTCCGCCCAGGCCGCTATTTCAAACGACAAGAAGCTGGACTGTGAACGTGCCGGCGCTGCCGTTTTGGAATTGCTGAAAAACGACATCAAACCCAGCGACATCATGACCAAAGCCGCTTTTGAGAACGCCATTACCGTAGTCATCGCACTCGGTGGTTCAACCAATGCGGTATTACACATCCTGGCGATGGCAAACGCCTGCAACGTTGACATTACGCTGGATGACTTCACCCGCATCGGCAAGCATGTGCCTATGCTTGCCGATTTAAAACCCAGCGGTCATTACCAGATGGCTGAATTGATTGAAATCGGAGGCATTCAACCGCTTATGAAAATTCTGCTGGATAAAGGCTTGGCCGATGTAAAACCCTATCCTGAAGGACAGGATATGATTCATTCCCTGGATAATCCGATCAAAAAAGACAGCCATTTGGTGGTTTTGTATGGCAATCTGGCACCTGGCGGCGCAGTCGCAAAAATCACTGGCAAGGAAGGCTTGCGTTTTATTGGCACAGCCAAAGTATTTGATGCCGAAGAACAGGCGCTGCACAGCATATTAAACGGCGACATCGTTAAAGGTGATGTCATTGTTATCCGCTACGAAGGCCCCAAAGGCGGCCCCGGCATGCGCGAAATGCTCTCCCCTACTTCCGCGATTATGGGTAAAGGTCTGGGCAAGGAAGTGGCATT
>NQJG01000014.1 GCA_002256465.1 Methylococcaceae bacterium NSP1-1
ATCGAGCGTCAGTTTAGCCAGCGTTATAATAATGCAATTGATCTGGTTGATAAAAAAGCTCAAGAAAATAACATAGCTTTGTTCAGAGAAAGTGAATCGATTACATTCGCACCTATCCGGGATAATAAATCACTCAATGAAGAGCAATTCACTCAATTGCCGCAACCTGAACGTGAAGCTTTTCATCAGCACGTGGAAGAACTGGAAGAATATCTGAGTGACGTGTTGCTGGAAATGCCTCAATGGCGCAGAACAATGGTTGAAAAAATCAAGCAGCTTGATAATGACACCATCAGTTTGGCGATAGACCCATTGTTTTCTGAACTGAACGATAAATATCAGAATATTGATGATGTCATCACTTATTTGTCAGAAATTAAAAAGAACCTGGACAACACCATTGCCGATTATCTAATGCCTGGACGGACACTTGAGCCGCGAGACACCACCGCAAAACGCCTGACTCTAACCGAGCAGTATGCACCCAATATTCTGGTCGATAATAAACAGGAAAGCGGAGTGCCGGTCATTTATGAACCGCATCCCATTTATCAGAACCTGTTTGGCCGCATTGAATATGTCAGTGATCAGGGCACTTTAGTTACCAATTATCGAAAAATTTGTGCCGGCTCATTACATAAGGCCAACGGCGGTTATTTAATTCTCGACGCAGAAAAACTACTGACATATCCCTTTGTATGGGAGGGCCTCAAACGGGCATTGCAATCAGGTCGAATTGAAATTGAGTCGCCATATTCAGAGCTGGGTATTAATACCATTACCTTAAAGCCCGAAGTTATTCCGTTAAATGTTAAAGTGATTCTGGTTGGTTCGCGGGATATTTATTATCTGTTGGAAGAACTGGATAGTGAATTCAACGAAATGTTCAGAATTCTTGCTGACTTTGATAATTACATTCCACGCACCGATGAATCCATGCAGGGATTCGCCAGGTTAATGACTAAACAGGCGGCAGATTCGGGTGCTAAACCGTTAACGCGCACGGCTATTGAAGGCTTGATAGAGCACAGCTGCCGGCTGTCAGAAAATCAGCATCATTTTTCTGCACACATCAAGGATTCACTGGACATTATTGCTGAAGCCAACCTGTTTTGTAAGCAAGCCAATCACAGCGAAATCGACAGGCTGCATATCGAACAGGCCTTGGCAGCGAGAGAGCACCGTAACGGAAGGTTATCTCAGGCCATCCTTGAAGAAATGCTCGATGGCACAATTCTTATTGACACCGAAGGCGAGGCTATCGGAAAAATCAATGGATTAACCGTTCTGGAAATAGGCGGTAGCAGCTTTGGTGCGCCGGCACGTATTACTACGACGGTTTCTCCAGGCTCCAGAGGTATCGTTGATATTGAGCGGGAAGCAGAGTTGGGTCAGGCTATTCACTCAAAAGGCGTGATGATTTTAACAGGTTATCTGGGGCATACTTATGCTCAGCAATTTCCTTTGGCTATATCCGCCAGTATCGCCATTGAACAATCTTATGGTTATATAGATGGCGACAGCGCCTCGCTGGCTGAGCTATGCTGCCTTATTTCAGCACTGACTCGGACACCGATCAAGCAAGCCTTTGCTGTTACCGGTTCAATTAATCAATATGGCGAAGTACAAGCGGTAGGCGGAGTAAATGAGAAAATAGAAGGTTACTTCCGGCTTTGTCAAGCACGAGGCCTTAATGGAGAAAATGCCGCTATTATTCCTGCCGCCAACAAACGCAATCTGATGTTGAAACAGGAAGTGATTGATGCAGTTGCACAAGGACTGTTTGTGGTTTATGCAGTGTCGAGTGTCGATGAGACCTTGGAACTTTTGACCGGACAACCAGCGGGTGAAGCGAACAACGAAGGCTTGTATCCTGAAAACAGCATCAATTTCAGAGCCATTTCCCGATTAAAAGAGATTTCTGACATGGCGTCCGATGATGACAAAGAGGAAGGGGTTTAATCGCTTGTCTCCGTAATAATCACATCGATACCATTCTGCCTTAAACGCCCTCTGATAGTATTAACGCTGTCCGTCTGGGTATACGGTCCCATTTTGACCCGATACCAGTTCACGATACCGACTTTTGCTTTCTGCACCTTGGAATCTATACCCATTGAAGCAAGCTTTAACCTTAACTGATCAGCTTCTTTAAATGTCTTAAAAGAACCTGCCTGCATAATATAATGGGTTTCCTTGGCCTTACCCACGCGCTCTTCCCGTGTACGGGTTTTAATTTCGTATTCGGGTACTACTACCTCTTTTTCAGGCAAAATGGTATAAAAATCAAACTGCGGCATTTTAGGCCCCGGCTTATCTTCAGGTTTTTTCTCTTCTTTGGATATTGCTGCGTTTTCCGCACCGGATTTATTCAGTGTTGTTTGTGAAATCTGTTGGGGATTTGTTTGTTTGGACCCGGCACTCCACAAATAAACCAGAAAAACCACAAACGAAATAATTATTGCGGTAATCAGCATCCATCGCCACCGACTAACGCTGGCATTCCGATTCCGGTCGAATTGTTGCCTGCGTTCCGCGGCGGCTCTCCCCTGAGCCCTTCTTTCATTTTCTCTTGGTTTATAATCTCTAGTCATCACATAGCTTCAGGTGCATTAATATTTAACAAACCCAGGCCGTTTGCCAATACCTGTTTTACCGCGCACACCAAATTCAATCTGGCATCGCGGATACTGGCATCTTCAACTAGAAATTGATGGGCATTGTAATAAGTATGAAATTCATGAGCCAGATCACGCAGATAATGGACCAACTGATGCGGTTCATACTGCAAGGCGGCACGTTCAAGAACTTCCGGATACCGTGCTAATGTTCCCAGCAACAGAATTTCATGTTCTTCGGTTAATTTAGCTAGACTTTCCATGCCCAGAATCAGATTTCTTTCCCAGCCTTTTTCATCCAGTTGGCGCAACACACTGCACACTCGGGCATACGCGTACTGTACATAAAATACCGGATTTTCATTGGATTTTGAGGTGGCCAGTTTCAAGTCGAAGTCCATGTGTTGCTCAGAGCGACGCATCACATAAAAGAAACGAGCCGCATCCTTGCCCACTTCATTGCGCAATTGCCGAAGAGTGACAAATTCACCCGAACGGGTCGACATTTGCACTCTTTCGTCACCACGATAAAGGACTGCAAATTGAACTAACAGCACCTTTAATTTGGATTCATCAGCACCGAGGGCCTGGATAGCTGCCCTGACCCTAGGTATGTATCCGTGATGGTCTGCACCCCAAATATTAATAATCTGGTCGAAACCACGATCCAGCTTATTCATGTGGTAGGCAATGTCTGAAGCAAAATAGGTGAACTGGCCATTTTCCCTGACCACTACACGGTCTTTTTCATCGCCCAACTTGCTTGATGCAAACCAGGTCGCGCCATCTTGTTCATAAAGGTGCCCACCGACACTTAACCGTTCGAGCGCTTTTCCCACAGAACCGTTATCCATTAAAAGGCGTTCTGAAAACCATTGCTGATAATCAACGCCAAACTCTTTCAAATCAACCTTTATGTCATCCAGAATATTGTTCAGTCCGCTTTGGAAAAAATCCCGGTATAGCGACGGTCCCAGCAAAGTCTTCGTTCGGTCAATAAGCGCATCAATATGCGCTTCCTTATCACCGCCCTGTGGCTCATCCGCCGGTAAATTCTCTAACACCAATCCTATCGGTCTGCGGTATTCATTATTAGCGCTTTTATGAATATCCCAGGCAATTTCACGCACATAGTCGCCGCGATAGCCATTGCTGGGAAAATGCACAAGCTCTCCGCATTCTTCCAAATATCTTAGCCAAATACTGGTGGCAAGTATATCCATCTGTCGTCCGGCATCGTTAACATAATATTCACGATGCACATCAAAGCCGACTGCTTTTAGTAAATCAGCAACCACGGAACCATAAGCCGCCCCTCGACCATGCCCTACATGTAATGGTCCTGTAGGATTGGCTGAAACAAACTCAACCTGAACCTTTTTACCCGCACCGATATTGCTTAAGCCAAACTCCCGACCCTCGGCATGGATTTGCTTAATAATCTGATACTGAGAGCTTGGATTGATAAAAAAATTAATAAAACCGGGCCCCGCCAATTCCACTTTCATGATAGTTTCATGCTGAGGCAATGCAGCGATAATTTTTATCGCCAGCTGCCGAGGATTTGCTTTTGCCGGTTTCGCCAGCATTAATGCCAGATTTGAAGCAAAATCGCCATGTTGTGCATCACGGGTACGCTCTATCGTTATATGCGGAGTAATTTCCAAGTCAAGAATACCCTCTGCCTTGAGTGTTTCAACGGCTTGGAGAATCAGTTCCTCTATTTGTTGTTTCATTGCTTCACTGCGTAGTTAGATCAGATAAATAGACGCTCATTATCCATGAAAATTAGCCGATTATCCATTCAAACAATATCAGAGCACTTTACGATGAACCATAAATAATTTTGACCTAAGTAGCAACGCCGATGACCATTAAATAAGCCCTTCTTCTTTCATCGCTTTTTGAACAGCAGGACGCTCGGAAATTTTATCTGCGTACCTTACAAGTGCTGGCCAACGGGAAATATCAACATTGACATATTGTCCCCAGTTCAGCGTGACAAATAAATAGGCGTCGGCCACACTAAAATTTTCACCGAGTAAAAAAGGTTGTGACGAAAGCTGTTCTGCGACCGTTTCCAGGCGCGTCATCAGTATATCAATCGCCAATTGTTTAGCAGCTTCCGGCGCTACAGGATTAAACAGGGGTGAAAAGCTTTTATGGATCTCGGTTGAGATAAAGTTCAGCCATTGTTGTAATTGATAACGCTCAAATGTACCCGCCGGTGGGATCAGTTTTTTATCAGGCGCCTGATCAGCGAGATACTGAACAATGGCAGGGCCTTCAGTGAGCCTGTTACCATTATCAAGTATCAGAAGGGGCACATAACCGTTAGGATTTAACTGCCGGAAATCTTCGCCGGTTTCAGTTTGCTTGCTTTGCAGATCAACTTTAACCAGTGCAATAGGGAGTTCTGCCTCGCAGGCTATAATATGAGGTGATAGTGAACAGGCACCGGGGCTGTAATAGAGTTTCATGATTTATTCCTCTGGGTTATAGATAATAAGGCAAAATTAATCCTTGGTGGCTTCAATTGGTCTTTGTTAAAGCTGAGCTTGTTCGAGACAAATGTAATCTGTGGGTAACGTTCAGCATCAAGAAAGTCCTTGCCGCGTAAATGCTCTTCCAGTTCAGCAAGTCCGGTGCTGATCGAAGCTGTTTCGATAGCGATTTGAATACTTCCCGTTGCCGATTCAGGGTCAAGCAGCACTTTGTCGTTAGTCTGATTAAAACGACCTCGTTGAATTGAAAATCCCATATGATTGATCTCAAAACTCGGAAAGGTATGCCTGGGATCAACGGTATAAGATGTGGCCGCCGTGGCGGAAAAGCTTAATGTACTGCCAATAAGCAGTGCAAGAATAGTCTTTTTCATAATTATTCCTTTTTTGTTTAGAAACAACTAAATAGGTTGCAAGAAGCCATCGTTCATATTAATAGTGAAGGTTCGGCCAATACCAACCATGTATCGCCCGATTTCCGGATGCAATGCAAATGAATGAAAATCTGATAATGAGCGTAACACACTAACAACCTCCCCAAATTTATCCAGTAATGCTTGTATCCGGTGATTGTAAGTTTCATCGTCCCGGATTATTTATTTGACACTACAGTTTTCAGTCATTGGTTACCAACGGTAAGTCCAGGATAAATCAATAGGTGTTTGGTGCGCTATTTTTGCAAGGATTGTAATCATGGAAATCGATGTCAGGAAAAATGTTATCCATAATTTCCAGCGCGGTCAAATAGCGTTCGTTTATCCTGTTTTTGCGAATACAGTCGTTTAAATAGTTAAATCTTGCAAGGTGATCTGTTATGCGTTTATTCGCATAGTCAATAGTTGTTCCGGATTTCATTATGAACGGCCAATCAGATGCTTGGGCCAGTAAAATCGATCTTGCTGCCTGATTCAAAGCTCGGGTTTGCAATGGGCTGAGAGCTAAACCCTGGAGATCCGATGCCAATTTCTCCATATCTGCTTCGGCTTTATGCAGAAAAGGATATATCCAGTCATTGGTTTCATTTATCCAGTAACTGTAATAGCCTTGATCACCCCAGGTTGATGCTGAGGGAGTGGCTATCTGATTGGATGATTGCTGGTTTAAATAATCACTACAACTGATGGTCTGGACGCTGTTTGTATTCTCACTTGCCAATCGTAGTACCCACTCCAGCCAATGTGGTCCTTCAAACCACCAATGACCAAAGAGTTCGGCATCGTAAGGGGCTACGATTATCGGGGTTCTATCCATCCAGGTGCTAAGTACGTCGATTTGCTGTTGACGTTTGTTAATAAAATCCTGAGCGTGTTGCTGCGCCTTCGCTAGGGCTTTTTTGGGGTTGTAGATTTCCTTGGGCAAATCCTTGCCTGTTACGCGATAGTATTTGATTCCTGTATTGATGCGGATTTCTTTATCAAGGATATAGGGAGCGATATAATCAAAATCCAGATCGAAACCGATGTCTCTATAGTATTCGCGGTAATCGAAATCACCCGGGTAGCCTTCATGAGAGCTCCAAACCTGTCTGGATGATTCCGGATCCCGTGCGAAAGCGGCAACGCCATTGCCGCAGTCCAACGGTGCATAGACGCCATTACGGGGAGGCTGACTGGCATCCATGATGCCGTGGGTATCGACAAAAAAGAATGTTATACCGGCTTCTTTCAGAAGCCTTTCTAGCCCCGGGTAGTATGCACATTCAGGCAGCCAAAAACCGGCAGGCGAGAAACCCAGATTGGATTCGAACGTTTTTACGCCAATGTTGATTTGATTGCGTACTGCGGTTTCGCTAACATTGAGCAACGGCAGAAAGCCGTGAGTTGCTGCACATGTTATCAATTCAAGAGTGCCGGTAGTGTGATGCTTTTTGAAAGCGGTCAATAAATCACAGTTATATTGATCCTGATAGGTATCCAGGGTATTTTGAAAAAAGCGGTGGTAAAACAGCGCTAATTTTTGGTATTCAGGCTGTTTTTGCGTTCTGATGATTTCCTTTTCAGTCAGTTCCAATAATTTATGCAGATACTTTAGATAGCGTGTTTGTAGTAACTCATCGCGCAGCATGGTAATTAGCGTCGGTGATAGTGAAAGTGTCAGACGGTAATCCACACTATCATTTTGCAGCCGGTCAAGTACGCCGATTAATGGAATGTAGCATTCTGTAATGGCTTCGAACAACCAGTTTTCTTCGAAAAAGCTCTCATGCTCCGGGTGCCGCACATAGGGCAGGTGGGCATGGAGTATAATGCTAAGGAATCCTTTTTTCATGCGGCTACTAATTATTTCCCTGGCCGGAGGCGCTGTAATTCGTATAAATGAATGTTTCGCGGTTTGCAGTGAAACCCTGTGGTATGGGTTCAAATATTATCTTACTTTCCTTGGCTTGATACGATATTATTTTTCCAATCGGAACATAAGTGATGTTGGAATAGGCGAATGGAGCAAGGCTATTATCCGGATAACGTTTTCCAATGGTTGCGCTATACGCTGTTTCATGTGCCCGCATTGATAAAAACACGCTTTGTTGAGCTTGAGTGCTATCAATGGCGACGTCGAACCATGAATTTGTATTGGTTATGGCTTTATTTTTGATTGACACCGGAAAAATTCTCAAGGTCAGTTGATTCGTGGAATCATATTTTTGTATGCCGTTGAGTTTGTCGTCACCCAGACTCCAGTAGGCGTAGAGATGATTGGGGTCGACCGGTAAGAGTACAAGTCCCAGGGTATTATTAGATGCTCTTGGCGCGAAGTCCTGTCTGATTTCTTCGCTGATCTCAAACATTTCTTTTGCTGAAATTTTGGGACGGTAGCCGGGACTTGGAATTGCGGTGGAAAAATTCGGCGCAAATTCACGATTAATTTCTTGGCTGATTTCAAGCATTTCTTCCGGCGAAAGCTTGATTTGGGGATTATATCTTGAATGCGAAAATGTCATCACCAGCCTTGAACCGTTCCTATTACTTACTTAATGTTCCTTCATACAGCCATGTTAATGAATGCAGTGCTTATTTATTCTCTATGCATCTCTAAAGCTGATTTTGAAAAGCAATCACAGATATAAGTATACGTGGTAAATTCAGCGCTATCATCCAATTTTTTATAAAAAACTCTAAACTTTACTGATTTTTTTGTAACGGCTCAAAGAAATCAGGCTCGATTGATTAGCTGAATTGGGGTATTGTATTTCGTACCTGGAAGAATGTCGGATAAAAACTATTTATTAATTCGCCAACAAATAAAATATGAAAGACCCGTTAAAAATTATAGATATAAAACACTTTCTTGATGAAGATATAGGTACCGGTGATATAACCGCCGCCATTATTCCTGGTGATGCTCACGCTCAAGCTGAAGTGGTTACGCGGGAGGGCATGATACTGTGTGGTCAGGCTTGGTTTGATGCCATCTTTAAGCATCTGGATGCTAGCGTTAATATTGTTTGGCTGGCTACCGAAGGCGAGACCGTTAAAAAAAACACGACATTATGCAAACTCAGCGGTTTAGCCAGAGGTTTGCTGACGGGTGAACGTACTGCACTTAATTTATTGCAACTTTTGTCCGCGACGGCAACGGTTGCCAGGCAGTATGCGGATGCGGTCGCCGGCACGAGTTGCAAAGTGCTGGATACTCGAAAAACCATTCCGGGACTGAGAAATGCCCAAAAATATGCGGTTGCCTGCGGTGGTTGTTATAACCATCGAATTGGTTTGTATGATGGTGTATTAATCAAGGAAAATCATATTATGGCGGCTGGTTCTATTACCAGAGCTATTGAGATGGCCCGTGAACTAACCACGGTGACGGTGGAAGTGGAAGTTGAATCCATGCAGGAATTGATTGAAGCACTTGCTGCAAAGCCGGACCGGATCATGCTGGACAATTTTAGTCTTGAAGAATTGCGAGCAGCGGTAAAATTGAGTGCAGGGGCAATAAAGCTTGAGGCTTCCGGCAATATTGATCTTGATAATATACGGACGATCGCTGAAACGGGCGTTGATTTTATTTCAATCGGCGCTTTAACCAAAAATGTTAAAGCGGTTGATTTATCCATGCGGATAAAGCTGGTGACGCATGATTGAAAATCCGGAAACATTATTTAAACAAATCAGTCACGGCGTTTATGTGATTGGAGTGAGTGATGGTGACCGTCAAAATGCGTTTACTGCGGCGTGGGTGATGCAGGTCTCTTTTAATCCGCTATTATTGGCGATCAGCATTAATCCTGAGCATTATTCTTATCAGTTGTTGCAAGTGGGTGGGGTTTGTACTGTTAATGTCCTGGGCCAGGATCAGTATGCCATAGCTGAGCATTTCGGTCGTTCAGGCAAGGATAAAATGGCAGGTTTCCAATGGCAAAAAGATAAAACAGGTGCGCCGATTTTATCAGAAAGTCTGGTTTATTTTGATTGTCAGGTGAGTCATTACACCGATGCTGGAGATCATAAAATCGCTGTTTGCCAAGTTATAGCTGCGGCAAGACTTAATGAGGGATGCCCCCTGTTGTATAGCCAGACGGGAGATATGGACTGTAGTAGTGAATTATACAAAAAACCTTGTAGATCCGGTTAGAGTAGAGAGAGTGTTTTGGACGGGGCTACAAAAAACTGTTGGGATTGGCGTCGGGAGAGAATTTAATCAGTTTGTTCATGGGTTCCAAAGACACAATCAGTCCACCTCTAAGGTGGGCGATTGCGCATGTTGTTTCTGTGCCGTTCCAGCGACACAATCAGTCCGCCTCTAAGGGGGGCGATTGCGCATGTTGTTCCTGTGCTGGATCCACGCGCAGTTAGAGCTGGAATGTTAGTCAATGTATTCAAAAATCGTGATGATTTGTTTTATGCCGGGTTGGAGCCTGGTAACGTTGATAACAACAGTGCCTTCGTCCTTGTGTATTAAACCCATCAAGTACACATTTCCGTTTTCAGTAATGACTTTTACCATGGATGGGTCAAAACCGGGAATTGTCCGAATTTGATTGAGCGCTTTTTTTACTGTCTCGGTAATGTGTTGGTCATTAGCGCGTGAACTGGAATCACTGGGATAGCCGATAATTAAATTGTTGTGTATGAGTTTTACATTGGAAATGACTTGGACTGTAGAAATAATTTTTTGTCTAAGTTCTTCATTAGGTGTTTCCCCGGTAACCAAAACCGCGCCGTTATAAGCGGTTATAGTGAAGTGGCTCTGATTCAGCAAATAATCATCCGAACTCAGCTCCGAGTAGGCTTCGGTTTCAATATCTTTATCAATGAAAATCGCTTCGCGACTACGGCGGTCTTGTAATAGCGATTGTTCGGTTATTTCCGCGCCGTCTGTTGCAATGGTTGAGCATGCGCCCATCAAAAGGCTATTGAGTACCACAAGAAGCAAAAAGAATTTTTTCATGGATTTAAATAATAGTATGTCAGCGAGTGTCAACCGAATAATTGATGGTCAATTAAGTCGCACAAACAATGGGTAATCAGTATATGAATTTCCTGAATGCGTGCGTTTGAATTTGACGGTACGCGAATTTCTATATCTGTTTCATAGAGTAACTGTGCAATCATGCCGCCATTATTACCCGTCAACGCTATAACTGATATATCTTTATCGTGAGCTGTGGTAATTGCTTTGGCGATATTAGCTGAATTGTTGTCGTCTGTGTATACCACCAATATATCTCCGCTTTGTCCTAATGCTCTCAGTTGTTTCGCAAAAACATCATCAAAGTGATAGCTATTGGCAATTGCGGTAATGGCAGCTGTGTCCGTGGTTAATGCTATGACTGGCAATGAAGGGCGGTCGCGCTCAAATTGGCTGAGCATGGCTGAAGATAGCAGTTGGGTGCTTGTTGCTGAGCGTCCATTGCCGCAGGTTAATATTTTTTTATCATTTAGCAAAGCCGCAACCATTCGTTGTGAGGCATACTCTATCAGTTCACAGAGATACGTCATGGCATCCTGCTGGGTTTGGATGCTGTCAGAGAAATGATTAATGATTCTGTCTTGTAAGCTCATGGCACGATGATTAATTTAAAAAGCATTTTGTATCCACTCTACGTTACCATTGCCGGAAATAGCAATAACATCAAAGCGAACAGGTCTGTCTGCTTTGTGGGATGATAAATAAATATGCGTAGCCGCTATTATACGCGATTGTTTTGCCCGAGTGACAGTCTCCGCTGCGCTGCCGTATTGATCCGTTTTACGGAATCTGACTTCGATAATAACCAATGTTTGATGATCAGTCATAATTAAATCGAGTTCACCTTGTTTGCAGCGGTAGTTCCGGCAAACTGGCGAAAGTCCCTTATTAATGAGAAATTTATGTGCTTGCTCTTCCGCGCTTTCACCACGGATCAAGTGAGCAGCTTTGGCTTTGAGTTCAGTAAATAGCATTGCTAATTCCCGGTTTGTATTCATTCTGGAAACAATGAATTAGCAAGATACTGATATAATTTGCTATTTTCTCGGCCAAGTACTGTTCACAATCATGGCGGTTCATGGTTTTATGTTGTAGAGGTTAAGTGAATGAGAGTATCGAATGTTAACTGAATTTGGCAAATTATACGTTGTTGCTACTCCAATAGGTAATTTAGCCGACATAAGTTACAGGGCAGTTGAAGTATTAAAACAGGTTGATTTGATTGCAGCTGAGGATACCCGCCATGTAAAAATGTTGCTACAGCATTATGGCATTACCAATAAGCTGGTTTCATTGCACCAGCATAACGAGGATAAAGCATCGCCTGTATTGCTGGAAAAGTTACGCGCAGGGCAATCCATTGCGCTGGTCTCGGATGCTGGAACGCCGTTGCTAAGTGATCCGGGTATGCCGCTGGTAAAAATGGTGAAGGATGCAGGTCTGGATGTTGTGCCCATACCGGGGGCTTGCGCGTTAATTGTTGCATTGTCGGCCGCGGGATTGCCGGTTACTCAGTTTTCATTTGAGGGTTTTTTGCCCAGAACATCGTCGGCGCGTAAAGTTTTTTTTAATGAAAAAGTCATGTCTCCAAAAACTTGGGTTTTTTATGAGTCCTGTCATCGAATCCTGGCTTCATTACAAGACATGGCGGAGATATTACCTTTAGATCGTCAGATTGTAATTGCAAGGGAATTGACCAAGCTCCATGAAACCATTGTGAAAACCAGTTTGGGGAAAGCCCTGGAATTGGTGGGGCAAAATGACAATATGAGAAAAGGTGAATTTGTTGTTATCGTGGATGGGGCTGCTGCGGATAAAAACGAGCATATCATTACCGCTGAGCAGGAAAAATTACTCCAGGTGTTATTGCGAGAGTGTTCTATTAAGACTGCTGTTGCAATGGCTGTAGAAATCACAGGGGTTAGAAAGAAGTTGTTATACCAGGCTGCGTTGGCAATGGATAAGAAAAAAGACGCTTAGTTCTGTTGTTATCGTTTGCTGGGTTGCTGTTGGCACGATGAATGCTGTATAATTTTGAGTTGAAAGAGTCGGCTGGGCAGTCGCTGTTTTATCGTCAAGATAAAATGGAGGAAAGTCCGGGCTCCATTGGGCAGGGTGCCAGGTAACGCCTGGGAGGCGCGAGCCTACGGAAAGTGCCGCAGAAAATATACCGCCTGTCACTTATGGCAGGTAAGGGTGAAAAGGTGCGGTAAGAGCGCACCGCGCAACTGGTAACAGAAGTGGCATGGTAAACCCCACCCGGAGCAAGATCAAATAGAGGAACAGACGCGTGGCCCGCGCGGTTCCTGGGTAGATTGCTTGAGCTGCA
>NQJG01000132.1 GCA_002256465.1 Methylococcaceae bacterium NSP1-1
CAATCTTCTCGCCATAGCTTTGCTGTAGCGGATCATCAACGCTGGTGATGGGCGCATAGGTTCTGTTTTCATTAACCTGATTGCCATAACCCTGTTGCTGCATATCGGCCTGAGTCATAGGTATATAGGCCATAAGCAGACAGGTGAAAAGAAAATAAAAAAAACGATTGAATTTAGTCATATCAAATCCTGCGGATGCATTAGTGAGAATCAGTATAGCAGAGCTAGTGTTATTTACTTTTTCAGCGCCTTTGCAAAGGCGTTAGCCATTAAACCTTGGGTTGGCGCTTGTTGTTTAGGCTTATTGGCCTGTTTTTGACTATTTCGTTCGGGCGGGGCTTCAACGGCATCTGTATTGGTTTTCATGGTTAAAGAAATGCGCTTACGTTCGACATCCACTTCCAGTACTTTAACTTTTACCATATCGCCGGTTTTTACCGCATCTCTGGGATCTTTGATAAAAGTATCGGATAAATGAGAGATATGCACCAGGCCATCCTGGTGCACACCAATATCAACAAAGGCACCGAAGTTAGCTACATTGGTAACAACGCCGTCCAGCCTCATGCCAGGTTCAAGGTCAGATATTTTCTCGATGCCTGCTTTGAACTCTACGCTTTTAAACTCCGGGCGGGGATCGCGCCCGGGTTTTTCCAATTCTTGAAGAATATCAGTTACAGTAGGCAGTCCAAAGTGTTCATTGGTATAGTTTGCAGGATTAAGATTACGTAAAAAGTTACTTTGGCCGATCAGATCACGGATAGATTTCCCCGTGTCGGCTATGATGGCTTCAACTACAGGGTAAGCTTCGGGATGAACTGCAGAGGCATCCAGGGGGTTGTCGCCATTCATGACGCGTAGAAATCCTGCTGCTTGTTCATAAGCTTTATCGCCCAGTCTGGGTACTTTTTTCAATTGCTTGCGATTAATAAATGGTCCGTTTTCATTGCGGAAGGCCACGATATTTTCACTCACACTGGCTGAAAGCCCCGAAACCTGTTTTAACAAGGATACAGACGCCGTGTTGACATCAACACCGACCGCATTTACGCAATCCTCGACGACAACATCAAGCCCTCTGGCCAATTGAACTTGATTGACATCATGCTGGTACTGACCCACGCCTATGGATTTGGGATCAATTTTAACCAGCTCTGCCAGTGGATCCTGCAAACGTCTGGCGATAGAAACTGCACCGCGCAGTGACACATCCAAATCAGGAAATTCTTTGGCCGCAAGTTCTGAGGCCGAATAAACCGATGCACCTGCTTCTGAAACCGTTATTTTGGTAAACTTAAGTTCACTGTGCCGCTTCAAGACATCTGCAACCAGTTGATCGGTTTCCCTGGAGCCGGTGCCGTTGCCTATGCTGACCAGATCGACTCTGTACCTTTGTATCAGTTTTGCCAATGTGGCTATTGATTCATCCCACTGTTTGCGCGGCGGGTGCGGATAAATAGTCTCGGTATCCAGCAGTTTTCCAGTAGAATCGACGATTGCAACTTTAACGCCGGTACGGATGCCGGGATCCAGCCCCATCGTGGCTTTGGGACCCGCAGGTGCAGCCAATAACAGGTCTCTTAAATTACTGGCAAAAACGCGTATAGCTTCCAATTCAGCCGCTTCGCGAAGCCTGAGTTTTAAGTCCAGATCAATACGAGTGAAAAGCTTGATTTTCCAGGCAAAGCGGGCCGTTTCTGCCAGCCAGGCATTTGCCGGTTTTGAGCTATCATTAATGTCAAGATGCCGAGCGACAAACTGGGCACAAAGATCATGTTCTTCTTTGTCTTCTGCTCCGGGTTTTAGTGTTAATGACAATAAATCCTCATTACGTCCACGGAACAGGGCTAACGCCCGGTGTGAAGGAATTTTGTTGATGGCTTCCTGGTAATCGAAATAATCCTTGAATTTCTCCGCAACCTGTTCTTTGCCTGAGATGACGGTGGCGTGAAGTATACCCTTTTGCCAGACCCGTTCGCGCAGTTCGGCCAATAATTCCGCATCTTCAGAAATGCGTTCCATGATGATTTGCCGCGCGCCATCCAGGGCGGCAGCGGTATCGGGGATGCCTATGTCTGCATTAATATAACGGGTGGCGATGTTTTCCGGAATCAGGGTACGGTCATCCAGGATTGCATCAGCCAGTGGCTCGAGTCCCGCTTCACGGGCAATCTGTGCTTTCGTGCGTCGTTTGGGTTTATAGGGTAAATACAAATCTTCCAGCAGGGTTTTGGTATCAGCATCGTTAATGGCTTTTTCCAGTTCAGGCGTCAGTTTTTCTTGCGATCTAATGCTATCCAGAATGGATTTTCGCCGTTCGTTTAGTTCACGCAAATAACTTAAACGTTCTTCCAGCTGTCTTAATTGAGTATCATCCAGGCCCCCGGTCACTTCCTTCCGGTAGCGGGAAATAAAAGGAACAGTAGCACCTTCATCGAGCAAAGCGACAGCTGCGCTGACTTGTTTGCTGTTAACAGATAATTCTTCGGCAATGCGTTGGATTACGTCCATTTCTTAACTTCTTGTTCGGTTTCAAATACACGTATTGTAGCAGTTGGATGTTAGTAATTCTTGATGTTATGTACTGTAGATACAATATGAGTTTTTTTTCAAGTAATCCGCTACCCATTAGAGCAGGAGGAAACTAGAAAGACTTAACCGTAAGCTCTGCATTCGACTACGCTCAACGTTAAGGGTTTGTCGAAAGGCCCGTATCTGTAACGTAACTTTAAACTGGACCACTTGAAAAAGTAGCTGGAAAATTTTAGATACAACGATTTTTCATAAAATAGTAGGATATGCTAATATTCTATTTATCGCCGAGTATAAACTCAACGACTCGGTAGACTGTCTATTAACCTTACTTTGAGACATCCATGGAAAATTTTACGCCTCTCTCGGCAACAGCAGGTGGTGCACTGATTGGCATCAGCGTCACTTTACTCTTACTCTTTAACGGTCGCATTGGGGGTATTAGCGGCATCATGAGTGGTGTGTGCTTGGCTCCAAAAAATGACCGCATCTGGAGACTGATCTTTATTGTTGGACTTGTTCTGGGAGCCTTTATAGTTCAACTGTTGAAACCGAACTTTAATATACCTCGCCAAAATTACCCATTACTATTACTTGGACTGGGCGGCTTTCTAGTCGGTTTCGGCACTCGTATGGGCAGTGGCTGCACTAGTGGACATGGTATTTGCGGCATTGCCAATTTATCGATTCGTTCCCTAATTGCCACGATAACCTTTATGGCGACTGGCATGATAACCGTTTATATTATTCGCCACAGCCTGGAGCTTATCGCATGAAACAAAATTTCATTGCCCTGTTGTGCGGCATAATCTTCGGCATAGGGCTATCGCTATCACAAATGATTAACCCAAATAAAGTACTCAATTTTCTGGATGTTACCGGCAACTGGGACCCCAGCCTGATATTTGTAATGATGGGTGCATTGGCCGTCGCTTTTGTTTCCTTCAAATGGATACTTAAACGCCCAAGCCCGATCATAGCGGAGAGTTTTCACGTTTCCAGAAAATCATCGATTGATAAGCCTCTGATCCTTGGTGCCGCCATTTTTGGCATCGGTTGGGGCATGAGCGGTTATTGCCCGGGCCCTGCTGTTTCCGGCCTCGGATTGCTGTCATTGGAATCAGTTATTATAGTTGTTGCCATTTATTTGGGTTTTTTTGCCTGTAACCGATTTTTTGAGCAAAAATGACTTATTTTATTTAAAAGTGTCAAAAGCCGTAATGAGTGCTTGTGTTGAATACAGGCATTTGTCTAAAAACGGACTAACTGGTTTTCTAGGGTTAAGACTCCAACAGAACGTC
>NQJG01000133.1 GCA_002256465.1 Methylococcaceae bacterium NSP1-1
AGTAATACCGCCCACTGCGGCAACCGCAACAATCTGTTCAACACCCAGTTGTTTAAGACCCCAGATATTGGCGCGATAATTTATTTTGTGTGGCGCAATCGTGTGGGGATTGCCATGCCTGGCCAGAAAAATGACCTCTTTTTGGTTAAGCTCGCCGGTAATGAAGTCAGCTGAAGGCGAGCCGTAAGGTGTTGTGAGTTTGTCACGTTTGATGATGGTTAAATCACCGAGTTGAGTGAGGCCGGTGCCGCCAATAATCGCAAGCTTGGTCATAATGTTGTTTCCTCGTCGTATTCTTTACAGGCATAAATACCGGATGCGTTGCGCAAATAACCTTTGTAGTCCATGCCGTAGCCAAACAAATAACGGTTATCTACTTTCAGTCCAATAAAATCAGCAGTTATAGGTTTTTCATGGTCCAGGAGCTTATCCACTAATACGGCGCTATAAACGGATGTTGCGCCTTGATCCAGGCAATATTGGTAGATCGCAGCCAGGGTTATGCCTTCATCCAATACATCATCAATGATCAGCACTGTCCTGTCTTTAAGGGGTGTTCCCGGCTTAAGGATCCATTCGATACTGCCGCCCGAGGTCTGGTTTTGATAGCGACTTGCGTTAATGGCATCTATGGTCAGCGGAATGTTTAAGCGGGTTATCAACTTACCGGCAACAACTATGCCGCCATTCATGACACAGAGTAATAATGGGTTACGATCAGCCAACAAAACGTTAATTTGTTCAGCTATTTTGTCCAGAGCGGCTTCTACTTCCTTTTCGCTGAATAGCAAATCGGCGGTGGCCTGAACGTGCTTGATTTCTTTAAGCATAGTTTTGGGTGAATTGGTTGATAATATTGGAAATTTGTTGCCATTTTTCGGTATTGAATAAATGTTCACGGTTCATAAATGGCTTGCCTAGCATCCTCTGAAGTCGCTGTTCTCTAACGGGGTCTTGCGTGATGGGCAATGCCTCAAGAACTTGTTCTGCTGCAACCGGATTATTACATACTAATAACATATCGCATCCGGCTTGTTGTGCCCGTCTGGCGCGTTCAGGAAAATCTCCTGCTGATGCAGCACCTGCCATACTTAAATCGTCACTGAAAACCGTACCGGTAAAGTTTAATTCCCGACGCAATATCTGTTGTATCCAAAAAGGTGAAAAACCGGCTGGATTAGGGTCGATGTTTGGATAAACCACATGCGCCGGCATGATGCCTTCCAAACCCTCTTTTATCAATTGTTTAAAGGACAGTAGGTCTTTTGCACGAATACTGTCCAGGTCTCGTTCATCTATGGGCAATGTCAAATGTGAGTCCAGCGCCACCGCACCATGTCCGGGAAAGTGTTTACCGGTGGCTGCCATGCCTGCGGCGTTCATGCCTTTTCTAAATAAACTGGCAAGCTTTGTTGCCAGTTCCGGATCTATGGAAAATGAGCGATTACCGATAATTTGGCTAACACCACAATCAATATCAAGAACTGGCGCAAAACTGAAATCAACCCCGACGGATAATAGTTCCGCCGCCATCAACCAACCGGCGGATTCTGCTAGCTCTGGGGCCTGAGTATAATTAGAAGCAGGCGGCAAACGCGTAAAACCGTTTTGAAACCGTTGCACTCTACCTCCTTCCTGATCCACAGCAATCAAAATATCGCCATGACGCGCAGCACGAATGCTATTAATTAGCTCGGTAACCTGTTCAGGGTTTTGGTAATTACGCGAAAAGAGAATAACCGCTCCGGTGTTAGGATGGTTTATTTTTTCTTGTTCATGTTGTGCCAGGGTTAAGCCTTCAACATCCAGCATGACTGGGCCGATGGGGTAGTTATTGGTCATTGTTCAGGATGGGGTTTGTTTGATGATGCTAGCGTTTAAGGTTAATTTACTGTTAACCCAAAAAAGTAATAAAACAGGAAGGTTGGGTTGCCAAACAGTATGAATCCCAACACGACTTCATTGAAAAAAAGAATCTTCATCGCTATCGTTCTCCAGCTCCAGCGATTCGCCCGGAATCCGTTTTTCCTCCATTACCCATTCGCCCAAATCTATTAATTTACAACGTTCACAGCAAAAAGGTTTAAATTCCTGTTCAGGTGTCCAGGGAACAGGACGTTTACAAGTAGGGCATTTTACAATGAGTGGTTTGCCGGATGATGACATTAGAATAAGCAGCAGGTTAAAGCAAATGGAATATCATCAGTACTTTGAGTCGGACGTTTGTCATCAACAGCCGGCTCCATAAACCGGATGGTGCAACGGTGTTTGCCGCCACTGATTTCTGCAAAGCAGGGCAGCGACTTATCCAGGGTTACCTTGATAAGCTGGAAAGGCTGGCTACGATCCAGAGAAATCTGGAAAAAACCCGCAACAGCGATTTCCTGAGTGGCTGATCGACTGTTACGTATAAAGTTAAGTATAAAATCAATTGCTGTATGGATGTCGATAAACGGACTGCTCCAGTGTTGCAAGTCTTTTAATCGGATGGATTCATCCTGTTCCAGCCAATAATGATATTCAGGTAAATCAAAAGAACAGGTACCACCTGGGATAGAACTGCGCTGGGCAATGCTTTGGAATAAGTCACTCTCCATGACATTGATACCAATTTTTCCGGTGACAGAATAGAGTTTTTTACTGATTTGGGCGAGTTCATCAAGGATGTTTTGCAGTATTTCCTTATCAACGCCTTCACTGTTAGCGATTTTATTGAGCACTGCTGCATGACGGTCAAGTTCTTTCAGAATTTCCGATTTTAGATCGTTGCGTCTGAAAATCGACATGATATCAAGCAGAACGGTAATCGCAGCGCGTTTGTCGGCAACGGTCTGTCCCGCTGAAAAATGGATAAATTGTTGAAACAGTTGTTCGAGTCTTATGAAAACACGGATTCTTTCATTGAGTGGAAATTCATAAGTAATAGTGTTATTCACAGACAAGTTTATCCTGGTAATTGCTTAATGAAAGGTACAAATTGTGCAGTTTTTTGACTTCTTCTGCAAGTCTATCGTCAGTTACCGAGTTATCGATGAGATCATTGGTGTGTGCTTTTCTGAAAGCGCGTGATACCTGGCTGTCAATAATGGATTGTATTCTTTCTATAGCCATATTATCCCGCTTCCGTACGCGTTCGATTTGTGTCTCAACAGAACAGTCGACAACCAGTATTCGATCTACAAGGTGGGTCATATTTGTTTCGAATATTAACGGAATACAAATAATGCAGTATGGCGTGTTTAACTGCTTAATTTTTGCTTGTATAAATTGATAGACCAACGGATGGAGAATGGATTCCAGTTTTTGCTTTTGTTTGGGATCGGAAAAAACAATTTCACTGAGTTTTTTTCTATCCAGTGAGCCATCCGGCTTGAATACGCGGATGCCAAAGTCCTGCTGAATTTGAGCGAGTGCAGGCTGTCCGATAGCAACCAGCTGGTGCGCTATTTCGTCAGCATCAATAACAGGTATTTTTAATTGCTCGAAAATCCTGGCAACTGTGGATTTGCCACAGCCTATTCCCCCGGTGAGGCCTATTTTCAGCATGAGCCTATAAGCCTACCGTGCTTAAATAAAACTGATTGAGGTCATTGCCCCACAATAGCGCTATCCATCCAGCGGCTGCCAAATAGGGGCCAAAAGGAATGGGGATGTTGTGATCGCGTTTAACAATAATAATCATGGATATTCCAATCAATGCGCCGACCAATGATGATAATAAAATAATAATGGGTAAGTATTGCCAACCCAGCCAGGCGCCGAATAAAGCCAGCAATTTAAAATCTCCATAGCCCATACCTTCCTTGCCGGTTGCCAGTTTAAACAAATG
>NQJG01000318.1 GCA_002256465.1 Methylococcaceae bacterium NSP1-1
GCGCTCCTTAATGGTTTCGATAGTCAAACGCAGCTGTTCATGGATTTGGTTATGTGGGCTGCTGTATAAATCGGCAATACGAGTGTGTACGTCGAGTGTGGTATTAACCGCATTCAACCGGTACTCACGGCCCCATTCTTCGTAATCGGCAAACGTTTGGGGCAGTTCTTTTTCATCGAGACTGGAACAATCAACATTAAGATTGGTTTCATTCTTGACTTTGTTGACTCGATAAATACCTGCCTCAAGGGGTTTCCATTGCAATAGATGAACCAACCATCGTGGGGTGATGGTTGATAACATGGGGACGGTTTTGGTTGCATTCGCTAATGTACGCGCGGCGACATCGCCTAATGCGGTATGGGCTTGGCCTTCATGGATATCGGTCATGACTTTATTCCTATAGTAGTTAATGTAATTTAGTTAATTTATGCTCATCGTACTTCATTGCCGGCATCTTGGTTCTCTCTCCAGATAGAGAGGGCTAGGGAGAGGAGATGTAAAAAAATCGGGTTTTTGATATGCAAAAACTTTATTTCCAATCTCCAGATCGGAAACTAATAATTTGGAAGCTCCGTCTTCCGGTGATTGGAAGCTGGAGCTTCCGGTTCTTAATCTCCCGGACAAAAACTTCGGGAATCAGAAAATTCATATTCCGGCTCCGCCGTGGAACAATTCACTACGCACATGCGCCTGAGTGATATTGCTGTCAGGGGGCACGCTATGGGTAAGCCAGACGTTGCCGCCGATGGTCGAGCCGCGGCCAATGGTGATGCGGCCCAGGATCGTAGCGCCCGCATAAATGACGACATCATCTTCAACGATAGGATGCCGTACATTCCCTTTGACAAGCACACCGTTATCATCCTTTAGGAAACGTTTGGCACCCAGGGTAACGGCCTGATACACGCGGACATGCCGTCCGATAACCGCCGTTTCGCCGATGACCACACCGGTGCCGTGGTCGATAAAAAAACTATCTCCGATTTGTGCGCCGGGATGAAGTGCAAGCCGGTGATGAATAATTGCGGTAATGCCCGGATAACAAACCAGTACTTCGTCAGGACTACTTGCCGCGGGGTCGCCTTCGTATGCTGCCTGAATATCGCTATCAAGCAGCCTTCTTACAGCGGGCAACTGCGCGGCAAACTGGCGGGCAATGATAATAGCCCGCTCATGATCTGCTATATGGACACCCTGATGCCCGGAATTAAAATGAAGTTCGCGGCTTATTTGCTTGTAAAGCTTGCGTAGCAAGGTTTCGAGGGTGTGACCCACAAAGTAATCGATACCTTCGTCATTAAGATCGGGCAGCCCCAAACGATTTGGAAACAATACCGCGCCCAGGCCATCCAAAATTAACTGTAGCTCTTTTCGTGATGGCAGTTTGGGTGGTTTATCGCGCCGGCTTCGAGTTTCCAGCGATTGCACGCGCAGATCACTCAATTGGGCAACGATCTCATCGATGCCCCAATCATACTTGCCGTTTAGATAGGTCGTATCATTCATGCAGCTAAACCTGTTGCATCGAAAATTCCTTCGAACAGTGGCGAACTTAAATACCGTTCACCGGAATCCGGCAACACAACGACGATGGTTTTACCTGCATTTTCAGCGCGCTTGGCAACACGTACCGCCACGGCGACGGCTGCGCCACAGGAAATGCCGGAAAGTATCCCTTCTTCCCTGGCAAGACGGCGCGCGTAATCGATGGCTTCTTCGTTACTGACTTGTTCGATTTCATCAATCAAAGCAAGGTCGAGCACAGTCGGGACAAAACCCGCGCCTATGCCCTGAATTTTATGCGGCCCCGGTTTTAGTGGTTCACCAGCGCGATACTGAGTCAGTACCGGACTCGCAGAGGGTTCCACGGCAATTGAAACAATAGCCTTGCCTTGCCTCTGTTTGATATAACGGGAAACGCCGGTAATCGTTCCTCCGGTGCCAACACCTGATACCAAAATATCAATAGCGCCATCGGTATCGTTCCAGATTTCAGGCCCGGTGGTCTGCTCATGAATAGCCGGATTTGCCGGATTTTTAAACTGCTGCAGCAATACATAACGATCAGGATCGGACGCGGCAATTTCTTCGGCTTTGGCGATGGCACCGCTCATGCCTTTGGCACCTTCCGTCAAAACCAGTTTGGCGCCATAAGCAATCAACAACTTACGACGTTCCAGACTCATGGTTTCCGGCATTGTTAACGTCAATGGCGTGCCTCGCGCTGCCGCTGCAACAAACGCCAGCGCAATACCGGTGTTGCCGCTGGTGGGCTCAACGAGTTCCTTGCCGGGACCAAGCAAGCCACGTTGCTCGGCATCCCAGATCATCGCGGCGCCAATCCGGCATTTAACCGAATAAGCGGGATTACGTCCTTCAATTTTTGCCAGCACGGTGGCTGGTGCTCCATCGGTGATGCGATTGAGTCGCACCAGTGGTGTTTTTCCTATGGAGTGGGAATTATCTTCGTACCAATGTGACATAACAGTCTCCTGAAATTTAATTGCTAAACTGATTGATGGTGCCAAATTTTGACAAAAAAAAAGCCAGTGGGCATTATAGGCTCACTGGCTTCGGGTTGTCCGGTCAGCTTGCAATTTTTTTTAATGATTTGATTAAGCTGTCATAAAATCAAATTACCCGGACGGACAAGACGCCATCAATTGCGCGTAGGCGTTCCAGTATTTCAGGGGAAGCATCGGGTTGAACATCTACCAGCGTATACGCATAATCGCCACGCGACTTGTTCAGCAGATCCAGTATATTGATACCGGCTTCACCCAAAGCGGACGAAATATGGCCGACTACACCGGGCACATTGTGGTTAGCGATGCCGAGACGTACACCTTCCCCACAGGGAGTCACAAAGACTTCCGGAAAATTTACCGAATGACGAATGGAGCCATGTTCCAAAAATTCACGCACCTGATCCGCCACCATTGCAGCACAATTGTCTTCAGCTTCTTCCGTAGAGGCTCCCAGGTGAGGCAACACAATAGCCCGGGGATGGTTGATCAAGGCAGGCGTCGGAAAATCGCAGACATAGGCATGTAGCGCACCAGAGTCCAAAGCAGCCAGGACAGCCGCTTCATCCACTACACCTGCACGGGAAAAGTTGAGCAATGTTGCTCCTTTCTTGATAAGGTCTATGTGGTCTTTGCTGAACAAATTCCTGGTTTTATCATTCAGCGGAATATGCAAACTGATAAAATCCGCACGAGAGACCAGATCATCTATGCTGGTTGCGGGTACTGTGGATGAGTTAAGTTTCCAGGCACTCTCCAGGGACATAAACGGATCAAATCCGATGGTATTCAAACCCAAAGCGGCAGCAGAATTGGTTACTTTTCCCCCGATCGCGCCCAACCCCAACACACCCAAGGTCTTGCCGGACACCTCAAACCCG
>NQJG01000134.1 GCA_002256465.1 Methylococcaceae bacterium NSP1-1
TAAGGAAATAGGCTAAATCAGTAACCTCAGGTTCTTTTGCAGCATTTTCCATAATGGTTGTTCCTTCAGCCAGGGTCGCTGCCATCAATAAATTTTCGGTGCCGGTGACAGTGATTTGTTCAAGCACCAAACGACAACCTTTAAGTCGATCGACTTTGGCGTGAATAAAGCCACCTTCGACATTAATGTTCGCGCCCATCTTGATAAGGCCATTGATATGAATGTCAACAGGTCGCGTACCGATTGCGCAACCGCCGGGTAATGACACATGGGCCTCACCGAACCGTGCTAATAAAGGCCCCAAGACTAATATCGATGCACGCATGGTTCTCACCAGCTCGTAGGGAGCCTCATAACTGGAAATAGTGCTGCTATCGACTTCAATATTCATTTTCTCATCAACAACCAGACGAACCCCCATACGACCCAATAACTCCATGGTCGTAGTTATGTCATGCAGGTGCGGGATGTTGCCCAAACTCACAGGTGTTTCCGAGAGTAAAGTTGCAGCAAGAATAGGTAATGCTGCATTTTTCGCACCAGAGATACGTAGCTCTCCGGAAAGTCGTGCGCCGCCGGTAATAATTAGTTTATCCATAGAGGGTACTTTAGATTGTCTTTGTAAAAGTTAGGGGTTCAAAATCTTGAACCTCTTCAGTTTGCGTTGCAAAATGGCTGGTTTTATCAAAACCGCTGAGCTTGGCAAGGTTAAATAGTTGTTCGGGAATATTTTTGAAAGCTATGTGAGCTCTGTGATGGCGGGTATATTTAATCCATTCAATCATTAACGCAAGCCCCGCGCTATCTGTACAAGAAACACGACCAAGATCAATAGTGATATGTTTTGAGGTATTTAAAAAAGCAAATGATTTTACGGTCTGTTTGTCGATAGTTGAAAAAGTTAAATCACCATCAATAACGAAGTGCCCTGCACCCTGGTCAATAATGCTCAGTTTGGTCACTTTTTTTCTTCCGCTGAGTCTTCCGCTGATTTAAACAGGAATTGGCCTATAGCTTTTTCAAGAATGATGGCTGATTGGGTAATTTCAATCTTGCCATCGTTTTGCAAAAAAACATCCGAACCACCTGGCTCAAGATTGACGTACTGCTCACCTAATAATCCGGCAGTAAAAACACTGGCGGTTGTGTCGTCAGGAATCGTGTTGTACTGCGAATTAATACTCATCTGAACGACTGATTCGTAGGTTTTCGGGTCAAAACTGATTGATCTGACCTTGCCGATTTTAACACCGGCGGCAGAAACCGGAGATTTTGGCTTCAGGCCGCCGGAGTTTTCAAAACGCGCAGTAATAGTATAACTATCCTCCTCAACAAAAGAGCTTAAATTACTGACTTGCAAAGCAAGAAAAAACAGTCCGACAATGCCTGAGGCGACAAAAAGCCCGACAAGTGTGTCCTGAGTACTGGTGTGTTGCATGTTAATCGTCTCCAAACATAAGTGCGGTCAGGATGAAATCCAGACCTAAAATACTAAAAGCTGAATTGACTACGGTGCGCGTAGTCGCTCGACTAACGCCTTCCGAGGTAGGGATAGCATCATAACCTTCAAATAATGCTATCCAGGATGCTATAAAACCAAACACGATACTTTTAATTACGCCATTGATAATATCATCCTGAAAATCTATATTTGCCTGCATTTGCGACCAATAGGCGCCTTCGTCAACGCCCAGCAAGCCCGAACCAATTATTTGTCCGCCGATAATACCCACTGCGCTGAATAGCGCGGCCAGTATGGGCATTGATATTAATCCGGCTAAAAAGCGTGGCGTAATAATTCGTTTAACCGGGTCAACCGCCATCATTTCCATGCCGGATAATTGTTCTGTCGCTTTCATTAGCCCAATTTCCGCAGTTAAAGCCGAACCCGCTCTACCGGCAAATAAAAGCGCAGAAACAACGGGACCCAGTTCTCTAACCAAAGAGGCGGCAACCATAACACCCAGCGTTTCTTCCGCGCCAAAATCAGAGAGTGTGTAGTAACCCTGCAAACCCAGAACCATTCCGACAAATAGCCCGGAAATGGTAATAATCAAAAAAGATAACACAC
The DNA here is from genome assembly GCA_002256465.1 of Methylococcaceae bacterium NSP1-1. GTDB lineage: Bacteria > Pseudomonadota > Gammaproteobacteria > Methylococcales > Methylomonadaceae > Methylobacter_C. The sequence continues at coordinate 2,072 of NQJG01000134.1, forward strand.
CAACAGAATACATTTGATTCAGCAGTAATCTGGGGCGGGCTAATACACTAAGGATGCCGGAAATAGTCTGGAGCAGGAAGTACGTTCCTCGTCCCAATTTGGTAAAACTGGTGCGCGTACTTTTACCCAAATATTGTAGAAATTGTATCATTTTATATTATGTTTACACGGTCAGCGTTGAGTTAGTCGTGGGCCGGATGCTTTAAGATCAGCTGATGTAAGGGCCAAAACAGAAAGTACAGGATTTTTTTGCCTTAAAGTAAGCCGTTAATACCGCTTTCCAGATGATAACAGGTCATCAACATAGTCTTTTGCAGGATAGTGAAAATGCACTGGACCATCAGCCGCCCCGGTCATAAACTGTTGCACCCATTCAGATTCTGATTGCTGGATTTCTTTGGGAGTCCCTTGGCCAACAATTTTGCCACCTGATAACACATAAATATAATCAGCAATCGCGGAAGTATCATGTACATCATGAGATACGATAATACTCGTCAAACCTAAAATAGCGTTTAAAGACTTAATCAGATGGACCAATACCCCCATGGAAATAGGGTCTTGTCCGGTAAACGGCTCATCATACAGGATCATCATCGGATCCAGCGCAATCGCTCTGGCCAAGGCAATACGCCTGGCCATACCACCGGAAAGTTCGTTAGGCATCAGGTTGCGAGCGCCTCTCAAGCCTACCGCCTGCAGTTTCATTAAAACCAGTGTCCGGATCATGGATTCAGGAAGATGCGTATGTTCACGTAACGGAAAAGCAACATTATCGTAAACGTTCATGTCCGTTAATAAGGCGCCGCTTTGAAACAGCATACCCAAGCGTTTACGTAAATTATACAGTTCAGTTCGGCGTAATTTGTGGACATTTTGGCCATCTACGGTAATTGAACCTTGATCAGGATACAATTGTCCGCCTATAAGCTTTAATAAAGTGGTTTTGCCAGTACCGCTTGGTCCCATAATAGCGGTGATTTTACCGCGTTGGAAATCCAGCGAAATATCGTCAAATATTTTCTTATCGCCGCGAGAAAACGACAAATTACGAACAGAAACTAAACTGTGTTGAGAAGAAACGCTGTTATCCATGCGCAATTATGATTGTTTACCAAAATAAATCGGCTATTTTCTACGACTACTCCTAATTAAGTCAATCTATTGTCGTTATTGACGCTATCTCCAAAAACACCGTATGATGAACCATCCGTGTTAACTAGAGCAAAATCATGGGCCAAGAAATTTCTTTATCACATTTTGACGAGGGCGACTTCACACGCTTTCATCAAAAACTGGAGCAAGAGACTCTTTTGCTGGACAGGTTGATTGCGCAAAAAACCTGCTCTCATCGCGATCCTGTTGCCGGATTCGAAATAGAGGCGTGGCTGGTCAATAAAAACATGCGCCCCTCACCGATAAACAAACATTATCTGGTAACACTTAATGACCCGCTGGCTTCAACAGAACTTGCCAAATTCAATATAGAATTCAACTGCCTTCCCGTACCCTTAACAGGCAAAGTTTTCAGTAATTTGCACCAGCAACTGCAGTCTACCTGGGGCAACGCCTATCAACATGCTGAAAGCCTGGAGCACAAAGTCGTTATGATTGGCATTCTGCCGACACTAAAACAGGACGATTTACATCTGGGTAATATGTCAGACATGCACAGGTATCGAGCCCTGAATGAACAAATTTTACAGACACGTGGAGAACCCATTCATGTCGACATCAGCGGAGCAGAACAT
>NQJG01000135.1 GCA_002256465.1 Methylococcaceae bacterium NSP1-1
GTCAAAGCATACAACAAGCAGTCAATCATGCAATTGAATTAACAGGCGGCAAAATTGATGCGTTGTTTAATAATGGCGCTTTTGGCCAACCGGGCGCTGTTGAAGATTTAACCCGTGATGTACTCCGCTTTCAGTTTGAAACCAATCTGTTTGGCACTCATGAGCTGACTAATTTACTCATTCCCGTGATGCGTAAACAAGGTCATGGCCGCATTATTTATAACAGCTCGGTATTGGGTCTGGTTGCCATGAGATATCGTGGTGCATATAACGCCAGCAAGTTCGCTCTGGAAGGTCTGGCAGATACCTTACGCCATGAACTTTATGGTACTAATATTCATATTTCACTGATAGAACCGGGGCCTATCTTGAGTAACTTTAGACAAAATTCGTACGCACTGTATAAAAAAAATATAGATCCAACGCATAGTTTTCATAAGGAAGCCTATGAAGCTATGGAAACTCGCTTGCAAAAAGAAGGCGCAGCCGTAGCATTCACCTTGCCTGCCAAAGCGGTTACGGAAAAAGTCATACATGCACTGGAAGCCAAACAACCCAAGATGCGTTATTACGTCACATTTCCAACGTATTTGTTTGCCTTTCTTAAGCGCATTTTGCCCATGTCCTGGCTGGATGCCCTGCTCAGAAAGGTTTAATCGTGCACGAACCCGATGAAATCATTATTTATTGCCCCTATTGTGGCGAAGCGCTCGATGTGTTGGTGGACACATCGGCGGGTCCGCAGCAATATTATGAAGATTGTGCGGTTTGTTGTGCGCCAATCTTATTTATAGTGTCGGAAGATGATGCAGGAGAAATGGTGATTGATGTCAAAAGAGATGATGAATAAATTTTAGTTTTTGCTACCTTCCTCAGTTTTTTTTGTGTTTCTATGCTAAAATCCTAGCTCTTCCGTAGGAAATTAATTTGAATGCTTATTTTTATATATTTAAAGACTCATCTTAATTAACTAGGTCTTAAAAATATCAACTATGAGTTTCAATCAATATGAAAATATCAAAAAATATCCTGGTTTCTCTTGTTATGGCAGCTTTTATGGCTGTAGTTTCATCAGCCGCTTTTGCTGCACCAAAAGGCGAAGCCGAAGTTAAAGCAGCCATTGAAAACACAATTTCTTCAATAACCGCCGCTCAAGCCGCATCAAAAGCGGGTGACTTGTCAGGCGTTTCAAAAGCTATTGGCGACGCCCGCCAAGCGCAAAAAGAATTTCGTTTTGAGGGCACCGAGCGCCAACGTCAAAAAGCCAATGATAAATTAAGAGTGGCTCGTGAAGCATTTGAAGCTGGTGATACTGCCGCTGGAGATGCAGGGTTAGCGGAAGCATTAAAATCATTTACAGAAATGAAAGCTACCTACGACGCAACTCACAAATAACAATACTCTCAACTCAGACTCGATTAAGTCTGACTGGTCTTGATTGAGTCTGATTTATCAAAGTTTTTATAACTTGAAAATATTTCTTAACATCAGTATTTTCCCTATCTTATGGGGTTAAATACTTGTTAAATGTGTTAGAATTGTCCCCGGCAAATGCCATTAATGGCTATTTTTCCAAAATAACTATAAATAACAACAACTTGAGGATTAGTGAAATATGAAAACATTGAAAACAATCTTGCTATCTTTATTTATTGCAGCTTCTATGGGCGCTGTTTCAACTTCAGCTTTAGCCGAAGTTGATCCAGGCAGAATTACTTACAAACCTACTGAAGCAATTGATATAGTAGTCGCTAAAATACAAGCAGCCATTGATGGAATTAGCCATGGCGCAAGTGGTGAAGAAGCTGCTGCTCTTATCAAACAAGCTAGTGATATGAGTAAAGAAATCAATGCTAATGATAAAGTAGATAACGCGCGCGCAAAAGCTAACAGAAAGTTGAAATCTGCTATAACACACGCTAAAGAATCTGCTTTACAAGAAGCTGAAGCAGAATTGAGAGATGCCAAAAAAGATTTTGAAGCTCTGAAAAGCTTACTCTAATAGCAATACGATCCTATCAGGTTGCCTTTTGGTTTCCTGATAGGTTCTGTTCCGTCCTGCTTAACATCTTATTTAATCTTCCTGTTACATAGCTAACTAAATTTGAATAATTGCTTATTTTCATAGCAATGCAAAAGCTTACGCTATTCACAAAACACCTTGTTATTCTACATATCTACCAGTTTTTTTGGATCAATACAGCTGATTTTCGAGTCCTGCAACCCGATTCCGGTTATCAGGCCTTTTTGAACGAAGATGAACGCATTCACGCCAGTTTTCGTTGCCGTAGTAGTGAGAAGTGATTTAGCCACGCCCTTATCAACGACGACAATACTCGGATCGACGCCGATTTCCCAGCCTTAGTTACGATCAAGCAGGCGTTTATTTTGCTTATAAACCAAAGTCTACTTAAAATACCCACGTGGTATCAATTGAGTTATTAATAATGGAAGCTTCATATCATTGATTGTTGATATGAATCCGAGCAGCAGCATCATAACAACTAACGTAAGCATAGATAAAATAATGACTGATCTATTTAATCAATGGGGAAATTTTCTTTTCCATACCCGTAATGTTCTTTTTCCCGTACTTATTGCGATAGTGCTGTTTTTATGGCCTCCCGTTGCAATAGATAATATTCCGGGTGTTTATTTTATGGCTATTGGCTTGGCAATGATCATGATAGGACAGAGCTTAAGAATATTGGCCATTGGACTTTCGTATATAGTACGGGGTGGACGAATGAGACGAATATATGCCGAAAATTTAGTCACAGATGGTCTCTTTTCACATTGTAGAAATCCCTTGTACGTTGGTAATGTACTGATTGTGATGGGTTTTGTATTTGTATCGGGTAACTTGACAGGAATTATTGTTGGCTCAGTGGCTTTTATGGTCATATATCGACTGATTGTTCATAGTGAAGAGAATTTTTTAAGCGCCAAGTTTGGAGAGCCTTATGCTGCTTTCTGTGCCGATGTACCTCGCTGGATACCCAGATTCAAGGGCCTACAGGAAACAATTAAAAACTATCAGTTTGACTGGCCTAAAGTTGCCGTTAAAGAATATGGCACTATAATGACATCGCTGATGGTTCCACTGGGACTCATTGCCTACAAGTTAAATTTGGCAAATAAAATGGACGATTATCAGTCACTTTTAATTGGCTTGGCCGTCCTTATATTAGCGGCTTATGGGTTCGTCCGTTTTTTAAAGAAAACCGAACGCCTCAAACCTATGCGGTAATTAAACATAGAGAGAGCAGTTAGATTGGTATGAAATACGAAGATTAGAATATTTCATTCGCGCCTAACCTGAAACAAACAGAATACAGTAACTAAACGGCAAATTATATGACAGAACAAGATAGAGTATTTCTACAGACGGGGCGGGCGGAAGATTTTGCTTTTGACGAACGTGTTGCTAAAGTTTTTGATAATATGGTTTCAAGGAGCGTACCTTTTTATAATGAAGTGCAGCGTATTCAGTCAGATCTTATCATGGATTTTTTACCTGAAGATTCGGGTGTAGTCTGCGATTTAGGATGCTCGACAGGAACTACCATAGAGTACCTTACAAGGCATCAAAAATGTCCGGATAGTACCCGGTTTATTGGGTATGACAATTCTGAGTCAATGTTGGATAAAGCCCGTGACAAATTGTCTGAACAAATAGCAGCCGGAAAAGTATCATTGATTACCGCCGATCTAAGCCGTCTTCCCAAATTGCCTGCTTGCAATGCTGTCATCCTTAATTGGACTTTGCAATTTGTTCGGCCCATTGATAGAGAGCAGTTGCTGACAAATTCGTTAATGATCCGGTATTAAATCGCTTATACATAGACCATTACCTGCAGTTTAAAATATCTCAAAGTGGTTATACGGATATTGAAAATCAGCGTAAACGCGAAGCTTGAAAATCAGCGTAAACGCGAAGCACTGGAAAATGTATTGATTCCTTATCGCCTTGATGAGAACTATGAATTATTGGAGCGAGCCGGATTTGATCGGATTGGCACCTATTTTCAGTGGTTTAATTTCGCCTGTATGATAGCCGTGAAAGTTTAATGACGCTGGTTTTGATGTCATAGGAGCGGTTATTGGCTTGTGGATTTATAGATCATGGTTTTCTGTTGAAAAGACAAATAACGGGTTAATTCTATAAGGGCCGGTTAACAGTCTCTAACGAAAGAATAAAATGCCATTCTTTTTCGCTTACTGGCATTATAGATAGGCGATTACCCCGCCTGATCAATGCCATGCCTGCCAATTCCGGATATAGCTTTAATTCTTTAAGTGTAATGACACGGGAAAATGTCTTAA
>NQJG01000136.1 GCA_002256465.1 Methylococcaceae bacterium NSP1-1
GTTTCAGACGCGCCAGCCAAACGGCAATCACTACGCTTATCACTAATGCCAGCCCGGCAAAAAACCAGCGCTGCCAGCCTCCAGCTTCACTTAAGAAACTAAAGGCTGCACCGGTATTGTGTACATAGGTCAAATTAAAATACGGCACAATTTCAATGGATTGATAAAGCTGCATAGAGCCGGCTATAGCAAGCTTGCTTGCCTGATCCAATATTACTGCCAACAGCGACAACCATAACCATTTCAACATATTAAGATCACGCATAGTGTCGATTTTCGCCAGTGCCTGCTACGTTTTCCACGCAACGGCCGCACAGCTCGGGATGCTCTGCATGTTCACCCACGTCATAACGCTGATGCCAGCAGCGCACACATTTTTTTTGCTCTGAAACGATCACTTTTAATTTGACGCCCTCAACTTCAGTCTGAATAGCATCATCCGGGCAAAACTGTTCGGCCATAACTGATGCATTAGAGGTAATAAAAATAAAATGCAGCTCATTCTCCAGCTGACTTAATGCATCAAAAAATTCAGCATTACAATACAGTTCCACTTCAGCATTCAGCGAAGAACCTATGTCTCCTTTGCCGCGACTTTTCTCCAGCTCTTTACTAACGGCGGTTCTTACGGTCATTACTTTTTGCCAAAATTCGCGATTCATCGCCGAACTGGCATCCAGCTTAACCAGTCCCTGATACCAGGTTTCCAGGAATACCGATTCACTTCGCTCACCCGGAATATATTGCCAGATTTCATCTGCGGTATAGCTGATAATTGGCGCTAACCAACGCGTTAAGGCTTCTATGACATGATACATAGCTGTTTGTGCTGAGCGTCGCGCCAAGCCATCGGCTTTTGCCGTGTATTGACGATCTTTGATAATATCCAGGTAAAAACCGCCCAGATCAATCACGCAGAAATGGTGTACTTTTTGATAAATATGTTGGAACTGATAGGTTTCGTAAGCAGTTTTTACTTCTTCCTGCAATACGAATGCCCGATCCATCACCCAGCGATCCAATGCCAATAAATCCTTGGTATCGAACAAATCCTCTGCTGGATTAAAATCATCCAGGTTTGATAACAGGAATCGTGCGGTATTTCTCAAGCGTCTGTAACCATCGGATGTGCGGTTAAGGATTTCATTGGATACTGACATCTCACCACGATAATCGGTAGCAGCTACCCATAAACGCAGAACATCCGCACCCAAGTCTTTCATCACTGACTGGGGAGCTACGACATTACCCTTGGACTTGGACATTTTCTTGCCCTCTGCATCCACGGTAAAGCCATGAGTCAAAACGGCTTTGTAAGGCGCGACATCGTTCATCGCTGTTGAGGCCAATAATGAGGATTGAAACCAGCCACGATGTTGGTCAGAGCCTTCCAGATACAAGTCAGCGGGAAACGTTAACTGATCGCGCTTGTCCAGCACACAGGCATGGGTAACACCCGAATCAAACCAGACATCCAGAGTATCGGTCATTTTTTCGTAGTCGGCGGCTTCTGAACCGAGTAATTCCTCCTTCTCAAGTTCAAACCACGCTTCGATACCTTTTTCTTCAATCCTTTTGGCGACTTGTTCAATCAACTCACCCGTACGTGGATGCAGTTCACGTGTTTCTTTATGAACAAAAAATGTGATCGGCACGCCCCAAGTGCGTTGGCGCGAAATACACCAATCAGGACGACCTTCCAGCATGCTTTCTATTCGTGCCTGGCCCCATTCAGGGATCCAGGCTACGCGCTTGACTTCACTTAAGGCTTGCTCGCGCAATTTATTTTGATTCATAGAGATAAACCATTGTGGTGTCGCTCTAAAAATAATCGGGGTTTTATGCCGCCAGCAATGCGGATAACTGTGCAGAATGGCATGTTGATGGACAAGCTTGCCTTTGGCTTCAAGGACTTCCAGAACATGAGCATTGGCATTAAACACATGCTCACCGGCAAAAAATTCTGTATTCGGCAGGAATACGCCATCAGCACCGACCGGATTATCAACCGGTAAACCGTATTTCTGGCCGACAATATAATCGTCCTGTCCATGACCTGGCGCAGTATGCACAGCACCCGTACCGGCTTCTGTGGTAACGTGGTCACCCAGAATAATGGGCACTTGCCGGTCATAAAAAGGATGCTGCAACAGCTGATATTCCCAGGCTGAACCTTTGCAGTAGCCTATAACATGATAATTATCGATGCCGTAACGCAGCATCGTATCTTTAAGCAATGCTTCAGCGACAACCAAGCGTTCTGTTTCACATTGCACGACTGCATATTCCAGGTCCGGATTCAAGGCGACACCCTGGTTAGCGGGTAATGTCCATGGCGTTGTCGTCCAAATCACAACGGATAATGGGCCCCGACCTTCATGCTCGGGCGCGTGATGGCACAGCCCCATAAAGCCGTCCTCATCAACCACCTGAAAACGCACATCTATTGCTGGCGAATGTTTATCTTCATATTCAACCTCGGCTTCTGCCAATGCCGAACCACAATCGGTACACCAGTGTACGGGCTTGGCGCCTGTTGCGATATGTCCTTTTTGGGTAATTTTTCCCAATGAACGAACGATGTCCGCTTCAAAAGCAAAATCCATCGTTAAGTAAGGATTGTCCCAATCACCTAAAATACCCAGCCGGATAAATGCTTCTTTTTGTATATTGACTTGCTTGCCTGCATACTCACGGCAGGCTTTGCGAAAAACGGCAGGCGATACCTTAACGCCGGCTTTACCGATTTTCTTTTCCACCATCAATTCAATCGGCAAACCATGGCAATCCCAGCCCGGCACATAAGGCGCGTCAAAGCCGCTCAGGGTTTTTGATTTAACAATGATGTCTTTTAAGACTTTATTAACTGCATGACCGATATGAATCTCGCCATTGGCATAAGGAGGACCATCATGCAAAATAAACTGGGGGCGTCCGGCAAAGGCTTGCCTGATTTTGTGATACAAGTCCGCTTCGTTCCATTTCTTTAACCGTTCCGGTTCGCGTTGCGCCAGATTGCCTTTCATGGGGAACGCAGTATTGGGTAAATTCAGTGTTTTTTTATAATCCATCGTCATATTTTTTAATCTCAGCAAAAATCTTTTTGGTCTCAGCCACGTCTTTTACGATCTGGGCTTTTAGTTGTTCCAGTGATTGAAAACGTATTTCATCTCTGATTTTTTGTTTGAAATGCACTTCCACATAACGCCCGTAGATTTCCTTATCAAAATCGAATAAATGCGTTTCAAGTATCACCTTGGAACTGCCATCAACCGTTGGTCGCGTGCCTACATTGGCAACGCCTTCGAATTCAAAACCATCAATACCGGTCATAGTAACGGCAAACACGCCATTAACCGGCGTATTTTTTCTAAACATTCTTATATTGGCAGTGGGATAACCAATAGTCCGGCCGCGTTTATCGCCATGAGCCACCCGTCCACACACCGAATAACAGTGGCCTAGCAATTTCTCTGCCTGCGCCAAATCCCCCTCGCCAAGGGCATCCCTGATAAGAGTGCTGCTTATGCGCAGCCCTTCTACCTGGTAAGATCCGGTATCTTCAACATTAAAACCATAGAGCTTACACTTTTCCTTGAGCATGGCAAAATTACCCCGCCTCGCCTTTCCAAAATGAAAATCATCCCCGATCACGAGATGCTTGACGTTCAGTTTTTTTATTAAAATATCATCAATAAATTGCTCTGCGTCACAGTTGGCAAAATAACGATTAAATCGCACTATCAGCAAGTTATCAACCGGCAACTTGGCTAACTCAATTACTTTTTCTCGCAACCGCATCAAGC
>NQJG01000137.1 GCA_002256465.1 Methylococcaceae bacterium NSP1-1
TACCATAGTATATTTATTCTTCGGAATAACCTTAGTAGTTTAATGGTCCGGATAATGATATTTTACACCCGAACTAACAACAAAATTGCAGACGATTAAAACCACTAAGTTTTGCTTTTTTATGCACCATTGACGTATTTTTACACGAACTCACCTGTTTAAAAACTATTATTCTTAATTCAAAAGCACAAGATCAGCCGATGGCATTTAACATAATCAGTTTTATTAAAGAAGATCTATGGCTGTTGCACGAGCAAAGACTTCCACCATTTAAAGCGGCAATAATCAAGACGCTAAAAATAGTTACCTTGTCTGTTCAGGGTTTCTCAAGTGATCTGTGTCCCCTGAGGGCATCCGCATTAACGCTTTACAGCATATTATCGATAGTGCCTGTCATCGCCATGCTGTTTGGTATTGCCAAGGGCTTCGGCTTTGAAACAATGCTGGAACAGCGATTACTTGAGCAAGCACCTGATCAAGATGCTATGGTGCTGCAGCTAATCAGCTTTGCACAAAACCTGCTGGAAAGCACTAAAGGCGGGGTTGTCGCTGGGATTGGCATTGTTGTCCTATTTTGGACCATTATCAGCGTAATTGGTAATATCGAAGAGTCATTTAACTACATCTGGAAAATAAGCACAGGACGCTCAATAAGCCGTAAATTTAGCGATTATTTATCTCTAATGCTGTTGGCTCCGGTTTTATTAATAGCGTCCGGCAGTATTACGGTCTTCCTGGATACAAAAATAAACTGGCTAATAACCGTCATTGAATTACCGGAATTTGGTACTTGGCTGGTCATTAAAGCACTGAGCTTGTCACCTTTGGCACTTATGATAGCGTTATTTACCTTTACGTTTATTTTTATGCCTAACCATAAAATCAATTACAGGGCAGGCATAATTGCTGGTATTATTACAGGTATTATGTACTATCTGTTACAGGGGGCTTATCTAAGTCTACAGATTGGCGTATCAAAATATAATGCAATTTACGGTAGTTTTGCAGCGTTACCCTTATTTGTCGTCTGGTTGCAAACTGGCTGGATGATTGTCTTATTTGGTTGTGAGATGGCTTTTTTTCTTCAGAATTATGAGACTTATCGAAATAACAACCGATTTTCTGATTTAAGTTTCTCCCTCAAAAAAGTCATTGCCCTACAAATAACTCATTTGATTATCAAAAATTTCATTCAATTGAATAATCCATTAACGGCGGACGAAATAGCGACAAAACTGGTAATACCGATAGCCATTATTCAACCCGTTTTATCAAAGTTAATAGTAAGTCATATTATTGTCGAGTTTAAAAATCAGGACGAAGATGATGAGGTTTACCAGCCCGCAGTCGATATCAATATACTCACTATCGCTTATGTCATAAACGCACTGGAACACTGTGGACAAAACCATCTGCCGGATATCAATCACGAGCAACTGTTTATGAATGCGGTCAACAATTTCAGAGAGTTGATGGAAGCCTCTGAACAAAATCGATTATTAAAAGATATTTAATGCCTGAACCAGCAAGAATCACTGCTGCTTCTGGCTCAGGTTCAGCCACTGGCATTTACCACTTTTATTGAATCAACCCAAATTTTATTTGGTCACCGGCTTTTCCGGTGCGGGTACAGGTACGGGAACTGGAGCAGTACTATGAGAAATCGGTTGTTTAGCCGCATTTTCCAATTTTTCGCGTCGGAGCCCTTCACCATAAAGTGTCGCAGTGATCATAAATAAAATAGTTGTTATAACGAGAATTATAAATCTGCTGGGGTTTTCCATAAAGAACAACGGCCACTTCGGCTTAATCATTCCGAGCACGAAAAAAAGTATTGTTATTATTCCTAAGTCAATAGCACCGGGTATCATTAATATTTACCTGTTAAACTTTTATTTGAATGAATTTACATTATTATTAACTGAACGTCTGATTGCAACACTCCAGGAAATTATTTTAATGGTTTTACATTTATTAGAGTTGTTTGTGTTGATTTTTTCAGATGATCTGCGCAACGTGAGTTAGTGCAGTTAGAAGCTTTAAGTGGGTGACACATCCCGTGTCGAAAAAAACTCTCAAGCGAGTTTTTTAAAATTATGAATCAGGAGGCTCTATGGGCGACGTTGATGTATTTGTTTTAGCGTTATTTGTTTTCGCTATTTTGCTGGTGTTTATGAGCGTTAAACCCGTTCCTCAGGGCATGGAATATACGGTCGAGCGTTTTGGTAAATATACCAGCACGCTAACGCCGGGCTTGAACATTATCATACCTATTTATGATCGTATAGGCAGGAAGATGATCATGATGGAACAGGTGATGGATGTGCCGTCACAGGAAGTCATTACCAAGGATAACGCGATGGTGACAGTGGATGGCGTAGTTTTTTACCAGGTGATGGATGCCGCCAAAGCGGCTTATGAAGTCAGCAAACTGGATTATGCTATTTTAAATCTGGTGATGACCAATATTCGTACGGTCATGGGATCAATGGATCTGGATGAATTACTGTCCCGCCGGGATGATATTAATGCCAGACTGCTTAGCGTTGTAGACGATGCAACAACGCCTTGGGGCATAAAAGCCACTCGTATTGAAATCAAAGATATTGCCCCTCCCAAAGATTTGGTTGAAGCAATGGGCAGGCAAATGAAAGCCGAGCGGTTAAAACGCGCTTCAATTCTTGAGGCGGAGGGTTTAAGGCAATCCGAGATTTTACGCGCAGAAGGTGCGCAACAAGCGGCGATTCTGGAGGCGGAAGGCCGTAAAGAAGCCTCTTACCGGGATGCTGATGCCCGCGAACGCCTGGCTCAGGCCGAAGCCAGGGCAACATTAATGGTGTCGGAAGCGATAGCCAAAGGTGACATACAGGCTATTAACTATTTTGTCGCACAAAAATACATTGAGGCCTTAAAAGGCATTGCATCGGCAGAAAACAGCAAGCTGATTTTTATGCCGCTGGAATCGTCCAGTGTCATTGGCGCTCTGGGTGGCATTACGGAACTGGCAAAAGAAGCCATGACCAAAAAGAGCTAGATTATGACTGAACTGGACTTTGTGTTTTGGTATTGGTGGGTAATAGGCTTTATTCTTCTGGTGTTGGAGATACTGACGCCCGGTTATTTCTTTATGTGGATGGCAATATCCGGATTTGTAACGGGCGCCCTGGTTTTGCTGATACCTGCAACCAGCATGACTATGCAAGTTTCAGTTTTTTCCGTACTGTCTGTTGTAGCCATCATTGCTTGGAAATTTTATGGCAAAAAACATTCCATGGAATCAGACCACCCCTTGTTGAACAAACGGGGTGTTCAATACATCGGTAGAGTTTTCAGCTTGCATCAACCTATAAAAAATGGGCAGGGAAAAATAAAAGTGGATGATTCTATCTGGAAGGTTCATGGCGAAGACTGTGATATTAATAGTAGGGTTAAAGTTGTTGCTATTCGTGGCACAGTGTTTGAAGTTGAAAAGGTTGATTAGTACAACAAAAACGCCGAACGCTCATCTTCCCATGCCTGCTCATCCATGCGCGTAATGGTCTCCAAATCTTCCGGCATGGCATGAGCATCATCCACCCACTCACGCAAAAGAGGCGAGCCATTGATTATGTCGATTGCCAATCGATCAAGTTCATACTCATACGGAAAATCACGCCATAGAGGGTACTCGGGTTGCAGATAACGCAGTCCTTTGAACGCCAAAGCCTGCAAACGCCACGGACGAAAGACAGCATGATCGTAAAAGACATCATCAACATGGATTTGCACACCGGCACAAAGTTTGCCCGCGTGTTTGTGAAAAGTC
>NQJG01000138.1 GCA_002256465.1 Methylococcaceae bacterium NSP1-1
GAGCGAAGCTTCTTTAAAATTATCCCAGGATATTGCTTTTAAGGTAACCAATGAAATCGGCGGGCTCGGATTGTTCGGCGTTGAGTTATTTATCAAGGGCGATGATGTTTGGTTTAGCGAGGTCAGCCCCAGACCTCACGATACCGGTATGGTGACTATGGTCACACAAAAACAAAATGAGTTCGAATTGCACGCAAGAGCCATTTTAGGCTTGCCTGTGAACACCGGCTTGCAAAGAGTGGGCGCCAGTGCTGTTATTTTAGGCGGTATTAATGCTAAAGGCGTTGTTTACGAAGGGCTGGCTCAAGCGCTTGCCATACCCAGTAGCGAAGTTAGATTATTCGGTAAACCTGAAGCATTTGTAAACAGGCGTATGGGCGTTGCTTTGGCGAACGCCGAAAGCGTCGATGAGGCTAGGCATAAAGCGGTTAAAGTCGCAAGTTTAGTGGTGGTTAAACCTGTACTATAGGTAGAAGATAATGAGAATAGTAATTATTTTATTGACTTTATTCATCTCAACTGAGGTGATGGCTGATATCTATAAGTTTACTGATACTGATGGTCGTGTTTACTATACCGATGAACCTCGACATAGTTTGTATAAGCGCATTATCAAGTCCAAAACATTTAGATATTCAAATTTAAATTCAAATTTAAACAATTATCACGCAAAAGTACGTACCTATACAGGCGCCAACAAAAAGAAATTTGCTGAACTTATCCAACAGGCGGCCTATAGGCATAATGTTGATGCCAAATTGGTACATGCCGTTATTCAAACTGAATCGGCTTACAATTCAAGCGCACAATCACCTAAAGGTGCCGTCGGTTTAATGCAACTGATGCCAGACACGGCAAGACGATTTGGGGTTAGTGACCGGAATGATCCCGATCAGAATATTGACGGCGGTACGCGCTATTTAAAACATTTAATCAACATGTTCAATCCAAATCTGGATCTTGCTGTTGCCGCATATAATGCCGGGGAAAATGCAGTTATACGATACAACAACTCTATTCCACCCTACCCTGAAACACAAAATTATGTTAAGCAGGTTTTAGCTTTATATAATCAATAACATCCCCATCCGTCTAAAGATTACTTTAAAGTAAATGGTTATATTTTCGGTAAATCTTCTAATATTAATGGGTTACACTATCGTTAACATAACCTGCTATCGCAAAATCATCATAATCGTTGAGTAGGTTAAGCCTGGGCAGGCGACATCAGATAGTAATGCTATGGATGCACACATTGCAAACCGGTAGCCGGCGACTCTCATAACAAACCTTCAATAAACAGTTATGTATCATTTTATAGATGACCTTACTTTCAATTTTATTATCATTGAATTAGATCGGTCTAGTGATACAGCGGATAGTATTCCGCGCATTAAAAAGCTCAATCTTTCAGCGGCTACTCTTTTAGGCTATGATGAAAAAGAACTCATTGATAAGCCACTTGATATTATCTGTACGCCTGAAAAATGGCAGACGACTCTCGCTAGATTAACCGATGGCATTTCTTGTAAAAGCTTTGAAGGTGAACTCGTTACCAAAGCGAGCAAACGAATTCTGGTGCTCATATCCCTCTCTGTTTTACCCGGACAAAACCCGAAAAAAACCGACATCGTTTTGTTAATTCAAGATATTAGCAATAGAAAAACGCTAGATAAAATTCAGCTCATGATGCACAGGGCCGTTGAACAAAGCGCCAGTGCCGTGCTTATTACCGATAAAAATGGACTTATAGAATATATCAACCCAAAATTTACTGAGCTTACCGGATATACATCAGAAGAATTGCTGGGACAAAATCCAAAAATCATGCAATCCGGCAACACGCCCCTGGAACACTATCAGAGCATGTGGCAAAGCCTTGTAAGCTCGGGGGAATGGTGTGGAGAAATCAAGAACCAGAAAAAAAATGGAGACGATTACTGGGTTTATGAGTGTGTTAGCGCCATTAAAAACAACCAGGATGAAGTGACTCATTTTCTGGCTCTTGAAGAAGACATCACCGAACGCAAGCGCCTGGAGCATCGGTTTCGACAAGCGGTGGAATCGGCTCCCTACGCGATAGTTATGGTAAATGAGTCTGGAACGATTGAGATGGTCAATTCGCAAACAGAGGCATTTTTCGGTTATTCACGCCACGAAATAATTGGACAACCGGTTGAAGTGCTTGTGCCGGAGCGCTTTCGCAGTGCGCATATTGGTTACCGCCAAGCGTACCTTGCCGCCCCCGTATCCAGATCTATGGGAGTGGGTCGAGACCTCTATGGATTACGCAAAGACGGGACTGAATTTCCAGTGGAAATTGGCCTCAGCCTCATCGATAACAATGAAGAAACAATAGTGCTCAGTTCCATTGTCGACATCACCCAGCGCAAGGAAGCTGAATCGGCGTTGAGAGAAAGTGAAGAACGTTTCAGGCAAATGGCGGAAATGACCGGCGAATGGCTATGGGAGCAAGACCCGCGAGGTTATTATATCTACAGCAGCATCGCCGTTAACCAAATTCTCGGATTTGGCCAGGATGAAGTCATTGGAAAACATTATACTGAATTTTTAACTCCCCAGGATCAAGCAGAGCAGCAGGTTTACGCGCCCAGCCACCAGCCTTTTTATGCGTTGACTAATCACTATCGTCACAAAGACGGACATCCGGTTCTTACCGAATCGACCGGATTGCCTATATTTAACTCAGAAGGAAAGCTTCTTAAATGGCGCGGCGTTGATCGGGATATTACGGTCAGGAAACATTTTCAGGATGCCCTCATAGAAAGCGAAAAACGTACACGACTAATCATTGAAAGCTCCTTAAGTGCCATCGTTATCATGGACTCATACGGCCTCATTACAGACTGGAATCACTTTAATAATTCCTCTGCGGTTTCGCAATGCCCACCGTCAGGGATTACAACATTTCCTACACACTGGCATTGGTCCTTTATTAAATCAACTGATTGAGCATGTTGCCATTCGTAAGGACGGGTCTGAATTTCCTGTTGAACTCAGTATCGCCCCCTTAAAATTGGGCAACGCCTACATATTCAGTGGGTTTATACATGAAATCACTGCCCGAAAAGCGTCTGAGCAGAAAATTCGTCAGGCGGAAGTCAATCTGGCAATTGCCCAAAGTGAAATCAAGATTGCCCAACGAATTCAATCTTCTTTGTCACCCTCAGCTCCGATCAGAACGGATCATTTTGAAGTTACCGGCTTTTGCTTACCCGCTGCTCAGGTTGGCGGTGACTATTTTGATTATTTTTTTCGCAATCAAGACCAACTGGATATGATTATTGCTGATGTTTCCGGTCATTCTATCGGTCCGGCCCTGTTTATGGTTGAAACACGCAGCGCTATTCGAACACAGGCAAACCGATTGGGAACACCTTCAGAAACACTGGCAGTACTTAATAATTTTCTGTTTGAAGATTTAGATAATGCAGACTACTTTATTACCCTGTTTTATTTGCAATATGATATCGCCACCCAGCAATTAAGCTTTGCCAACGCAGGACACCCTCCGCCGCTATTGCTCAGCCCATTTCAAAGAGAATGCAGACAGTTGGATGCTGATGGTATGATTTTGGGAGTACGAAAAAATGTTATTTTTGAGGAAAAAACTACAATCATTTCCAATGGCGATTTAATCCTGTTTTATACAGACGGACTAACTGAAGCAGAAAATCCCGACGGGGACTTCTTTGGCGTAGAACGACTCAGTGAAGTTTTCATTCAAAATGCCCAACTTTCGCCGGAAAAAATCATTGATGCACTGCTAACACATCTAAAACAATTTTGCCAAAGCGAATTGTTTAAGGATGATATTACTTTAATGGTTTTTAAACGTGGCTAGTTGAGGCTATTAAAAGTATTGACTTTGGTCAGAGTATCTGCAAAGCTATTAACTTTTACAGTCGTTATTGCATCAATAAGCTAATTTTAGCATTTGCACCCGTATCAACGGGCCAGTAAGGTAGCTACAAAGGTAAATGCTTTGATCAATTCGGTTAAAATATTGAAAACATCTGTTAGATTACTTAATCCAAAAGGGGGTGATGTGATGGATCCTAATACAGAAATCAGTAACGAAAACGTAAGGCTTAAACGTTCTAATAAGCCCGGTGGTGATTTGCATCCAGCAATCAGTTCTGAACTTTTCTGGGATGAGGAGCATCGCAGGCAGTCGCTGGATGTTGTTTTCAAACGCGCCGAGGACCATGCTCTCAATGCCATAAATTGGTATCTGCACGCCAAGCGGAGCAAAAAAAACTGTGCCCAATTTCTTCGAATCGGCATGATCGGGTCATCCGCAATCGCCGGTCTTTTGCCACTATTGAGCCAGATATTCCAGAATCAGTTGTCTTCCTTGTCTCCCGCATGGACTACCGTAGCACTTGGCGTAGCAGGGGTATTAATGGCCATAGACAAATTTTTTGGTTGTTCTAACGCCTGGATGAGGTTTATCGCTGCTGAACACCGAATTAGGCAAGCACTTCATGAGTTTCAAATGGATTATGATATAGAACAGTCCAAATGGATGGATAACTTGCCGAGCTCCGAACAGGCGCAGGCGATGCTGAGCCGCTGCAAAGCTTTTATTTCCCAGGTGGATACACTCATTCTTCAGGAAACAAATGAATGGCTGGTTGAATTCCAGAATGCTATCAAACAAAAGGATAAGCCTGCCCAGGCTAAACCAATTCTGCCCCAATAAGTCGGAATTAATGTAACTTTCATACTAACAAGATCAGAAAGAACTTGAAGTTTTATGTTTTTCCTTCGTGGTAAGGGGAAATCCATAATTATTTCATTTTGTTATTGGTTTTGAGTCTTTTTCATCTTACTCGTTTGCTGGTGCAAAAAACAAAGCAATATGCGCCGTACATTTTGTAGGGGTATAAAATATTACTGGTCAGTCGGATACGTTTGTGTGTGACGAATTGGCAAAAGCGGATAGGCAAAAACAACTGAACGTTAACCAGCGCTCTGGAGAGTATTGTCAATTACGCAGTTTAATCCGATCTCCAGCTATCCTTATGAAGATAGCATTTTAAGCTTGACGACGTTGTTGAATTTAAGGTGTTTCTCAAATCAAGTCGGGGCATTTCTAATCTGAAAAAGGCGTAAGGTACAAGTTGAAAGGCTCAAATTAGCAGGTTGTCTCCTTGTACCTTGTCCCTGTTTTATTTTAACGACAATGTTTCTGTACGACCTACTGCCTCAATTGAGAGCTTGTCCTCTTTAAGTAGCCAGCCAATTGCACGCTGCACGTCATTTTTATTGATTCCTGTTTCATTAGTAATTTTAGTTACACTAGCCGATCCGTTTTGATCCAGATATTGCCAGATTTTACCAGCGGCATCACCGATTGTGTTAAGCATTTTTAGTCACCTGTATAAGTGTTAATTGAAGAAATTCATGTGTTTTTAGTGTTGATTTCAGGCAAAACGATATTTAATTCAAGCGTTTCCTGATTTTCATCCTGTTCAAAACTAACTGAAATGGCATCCTGTCCTACATTAATATATTTCTGAATAACTTCCAGCAATTCTTTTTGCAGCTGTGGAAGATAAGATGGCTGGTTACGTGAGGATCGTTCATGAGCAACCAGAATTTGCAGCCGTTCTTTTGCAACGGATGCAGAGCCAACTTTAGATGTTCTAAAATAATCCAGTAAACTCATTACTTGCTCCCGAAAAGATTCCTAAAAAACCCTTTTTTATCATCGATAAAACGATGGGGTCTATTCTCACCTAAATAGCGGGCAACAATATCTGCATAGGCTTGACCGGCATCGCTTTTCTCATCAAGAATAACAGGGGTACCTGAATTTGATGCATTTAACACAGATTTTGATTCTGGAATTACGCCCAATAAATGCAATGATAAAATATCCTGTACATCATCTACACTCAGCATTTCTCCAAGCTTTACTCTTTCTGGCGAATAGCGAGTTAACAGCAGGTATTCTTTAATGGGTTCCTCGTTATCGACTGCTCGGCGTGATTTACTGGCTAAAATACCCAGCATACGATCCGAATCACGCACCGAAGAAACTTCGGGATTGGTTACGACAAAGGCATCATCTGCAAAGTACATCGCTAAATGCGCTCCTTTTTCAATGCCGGCTGGAGAATCACAGACTATATATTTAAAGTCTTTTTTTAGCTCATCCAAAACTTTACCAACGCCTTCCTGGCTTAAAGCGTCTTTGTCTCGTGTTTGAGAGGCGGGCAAAATGTAAAGTAAGTTACAGTTTTTATCGCGAATCAAGGCCTGATTAAGGGTTGCTTCCCCATTAATTACATTAACAAAGTCATAAACTACACGGCGTTCACAGCCCATGATTAAATCAAGATTACGTAAGCCCACATCAAAATCAATGACGGCTGTTTTATGACCTTTTTTTGCAAGTCCCATGGCAATGGCGGCACTTGTTGTTGTTTTACCAACACCGCCTTTACCGGATGTTACGACTATGATTCTTATGGTGTTGCACAATATCTTTGATAATTAATGCTTGGTCTTGTAAATAAATCTGAACGGGTTTATTGCGTACGGTTTCATCCAAATCTTCGCTGACTTTATAATTACCGGCAATAGAGATAAGCTCAGCTTGTAAATCAAAACAGAAAATACGTGCTTCAGTATTCCCCTGCACGCCAGCCAAGGCCCGGCCCCTTAAAGTATTGTAAACATGGATATTACCCTCGGACATAATTTCAGCACCCGCACTGACCTGAGCTAAAATGACTAAATCGCCTGTTGCATAAATACGTTGCCCGGAACGGATAGGCTGAGTAATCAGTGTCGATGTTGTAACATCTGTATCTATATCAGCTGTCGGTTCTGGCGTAGGGGTAATTGTTTTTTGCTTTTGAGTTTCGGTAGATACACTACTGCTATGAATAGAATAAACGGGAATGAGTAATTCTAATGCCTGTTTATTCTGTTGTATGTTGCCACCACGTATACCTATCGGTAATAAACCGGCTTTATGAATAATGTCCGTGAGTGCAGCAATATCAATATCGTAGCCATGTTTGTTTATTTCCTGCATGTCCAGCACTAAAGGAGAATTTCTAAAAAACTCTGGCGCCAGACTAATTTTTTCTTTAAGTTGTTGTTCGATAACAACCAGATCTTCACTGCACAGGACTAAAACGGGTACAGAAAAAGTACTGCTCTTAAATTCTAATGCAAGCGGAGAATTAGGCATTTTTTGAGAGTCTATCGACATCCGTTAAATCTACTTTATGATGGATTTTAATTTTAGCATTGATGGAAAAAAAAATCATTTTTCAAGTGCTAATAGATAATTTTTAACCCATAAAAAAGGGTCGCATTCTTTCGAATGCGACCCTCCCCTGATTTCATAGCAGGTAACGGAGGCTACCTGTCATGGGATAGTTGATTAACGTTTCGAGTATTGCGGACGTTTTCTGGCCTTGTGCAAGCCAACTTTTTTACGTTCTACGATACGCGAGTCACGAGTCACAAAGCCCGCTTTTCTAAGGGCTGGTCGTAGAGTTTCATCATACGCCATCAACGCACGCGTCAAACCGTGACGGATAGCACCTGCCTGACCGGAAGGGCCGCCGCCTTTAACAATCACATTGACATCGAATTTGCTTTCCATCTCAACACATTCAAGCGGTTGACGCGAAACCATCTGGTCAGTTTTACGACCAAAATAGTCTTCTATAGTTTTCGTGTTAATGGTGATTTTTCCAGTGCCTGATGTGGCGTAAACGCGTGCTATTGCACTTTTACGACGACCTGTTCCGTAATACTGAGCTGCTGCCATGGTTTACTCGCTTATAATTCTAAAACTTTTGGCTGTT
>NQJG01000139.1 GCA_002256465.1 Methylococcaceae bacterium NSP1-1
AGGCCTTCTTCACACACGCGGTATTGCTGGATCAGGCTTGCGCCCATTGTCCAATATTCCCCACTGCTGCCTCCCGTAGGAGTCTGGGCCGTGTCTCAGTCCCAGTGTGGCTGATCGTCCTCTCAGACCAGCTATAGATCGTCGCCTTGGTAGGCCTTTACCCTACCAACTAGCTAATCTAACGCAGGCTCATCTCATAGCGCGAGGTCCGAAGATCCCCCGCTTTCCCCCGTAGGGCGTATGCGGTATTAGCGTGAGTTTCCCCACGTTGTCCCCCACTATGAGGCAGATTCCTACGCGTTACTCACCCGTCCGCCACTCGTCAGCGCCCGAAGGCCTGTTACCGTTCGACTTGCATGTGTTAAGCATACCGCCAGCGTTCAATCTGAGCCATGATCAAACTCTTCAGTTTAAATCAGCAGCTTTGCGTCTCAATAAGATGAGGCGCCAATCTTGGCTCGACATCAGAATTAAACGTTAAAATGTCTTTTTACGTGTTGTTCTTGTGTCGATTATTTGTTAACATCACTTACAATCATCACAAGCACCCACACAAATTATTTTGATCGAGTTGTTAAAGAGCGTTGAGACCGGAGCCTCGTTGAGTCGGCCTATTATACAGAGCCGATTCAGTTTGTCAACACCGTGTCGACAGTTTGTTTTCCGTAATCCCTCAGAGCAAAACCGCTTAACCCGAAGAAGCCGACCATTTTAACCTGCCTGGCCAATTTGTCAATAGCCCGTATCAACTTTTTTAAACCTCCTTCTCTTCAGGAGCACCCTGACTCGAAAGAACTGCTTATTATACAGACAACATTGTTGCCGTCAAGAAGTTATTTTTACTCGAGCGAACTTTCTTTTTCCTACTTGATAAACGCTTTCGGCATTTACTGGTATTTCCAGCTTTGGATCGGAAACTTTTTCTCCATTAATCTTTACTGCACCTTGATTTATCAGCCTGATAGCTTCAGACGTACTTCCTGTTAAACCGGCATCTTTCAATAAATTCGCAATACAATAACCGCTGCCCTCAATTTTTAATTCCAACTCATCCATTTCATCAGGTATTGCGCCACGCTGAAATCTGGCTTCAAAATTTTCCAGCGCCTTACGGGCCGCGTCCGCGTCATGAAATCTTTCAATAATTTCCTGTGCCAACTTTACTTTATAATTGCGAGGATTCGCCCCTTGCTCACATTCCTGCATCCATAACTTAATTTCCGCCATCGGCCGGAAACTCAGCAATTCAAAATACCGCCACATCAATTCATCAGATATGGACATTAATTTACCAAACATATCATCAGCAGCGTCCGCTATACCAATATAGTTGTTAAGCGACTTGGACATTTTCTGCACGCCATCCAAGCCCTCAAGAATTGGCATAGTTATAACAACCTGTGGCTTCTGTCCAAAAACTTCTTGTAACTGACGTCCAACCAATAAATTAAACTTTTGATCCGTCCCACCCAATTCCACGTCTGCTTTCATTGCTACGGAATCATAACCTTGTATAAGTGGATACAGAAATTCGTGAATAGCAATTGGCTGCCCACCCTTAAATCGCTTACTAAAATCATCCCGTTCCAGCATCCTGGCCACCGTATGTTTCGCAGCCAATTGAATCAAATCTGCTGGCGACATTGCATTCATCCAACTTGAATTAAACATAACTAAAGTTTTAGTCGGATCCAGAATCTTGAAAATCTGTTCCTCATAAGTCTTCGCATTATCTATAACCTCATCCCTGGTTAATGGTTTGCGGGTAACATTTTTCCCTGTTGGATCACCAATCATCCCTGTAAAGTCGCCGATCAGAAACAGAACTTCATGCCCTAAGTCTTGAAACTGCTTTAATTTGTTGATGAGTACCGTATGCCCCAAATGCAAATCCGGTGCTGTAGGGTCAAAGCCCGCCTTAATCCGCAGAGGCCGCCCCTCTTCCAGTTTTTTAATTAACTCTTGTTCGACTAAAACCTCATCAGTCCCTCTTAGAAGGATTGCCAATACGTCCTCTTGCAATTTCTTTCTCCAAATTAAATCTTTATAAATAATATCATTATAGAATTAATGATCAGCTCGGCAGAATAAATATTTTTATCGTGCCTGTAAATTGGTAAAACCTTCAAAAAACCCTTAAAATGGCTTTTAGTGAAAACTTTAGAGTTCCTATTTTGAATAAATTCCACCTACTTAGTTAACTTTTCGTGAAAAATAAATTTTATACATCCATATTATGGATAGGTTTAGTTCTTGCCAACACGACTAGTTACGCTAAACCTGCCCACTATAAACATTCCAGTTTTTCTACCAAGGGCGTCAAAATGTCTTCACGGCATGCAACCGGCCGCAAAAGGCACTCAATAGACAACCATTTTTCTAACGTTTCCAATAACCGAAAAAGAACAAGATTACGCTCTATTTTTAGCGCCCAAAGGATAGACAGAAGATCTCCATCAATTTCAATCAGAAATGATTTCGTGTTTGAAACAAATCAGGATGAGCCATATATAAAACATACTGAAAACAATGAGCGCATTCACTCCTTTATAGCCGCCCATAATAAAAACGATCTTATTAATAACGCGACTAACTATAGCGATGAAGTATCCCGTCATATCAACAGCGTTCATGGAACTATTAACTCCTCTCTAACGTTAGCAACTCAGAAAGCAGGCCTGTCAAATGAGTTGATTTTGCAGCTCACGAATATTTTCGCCTGGGACATCGACTTTGCTACTAACTTACATCACGGCGATCAATTCACCGTTGTTTATGAGGAAACAAGGATTGGCAATAATTCATCCGATAGCCAGATTATTGCCGCTGAATTTGTTAATCAAGGCCGAATATTAACTGCCATCAGGTATAAGTACTCCTGTTGATTTTGTACGCATCAGTTCCGGTTTTGATACACATCGTAGACACCCAATACTCAACAGGATTCGAGCACATAAGGGTGTTGATTATGCTGCAAGGACGGGCACACCGGTAAAGTCAGCAGGAGATGGTGAAGTGACTTTTCGCGGCAGGAAAGGTGGCTATGGACAAGTAATGATAGTCAAGCATGGTGAACACTATGAAACGCTTTACGCACATCTTTCTGATTTTAAAGAAGGACTTGAGAGCGGCGACTTGGTAAAACAAGGTGAAATCATTGGTTATGTCGGCCAAACCGGCTTGGCAACCGGCCCTCATTTACATTATGAATTCCGTGTTGATGGCGTTCACCGTAATCCGGAAACACTTAATCTGGCACAGTCATATCCGCTACATGCAGAGGTATTGGCCGACTTCAAAGCACAAACCCAACCCCTCTTAGCTCAACTAAACAATACCAAAGCAAAATCGTTATTTGCTAAAAACCAGTACGACTATAATTGACTTTATGAAACAAGGGCGACGGCTCAGTCGCCCTTAAATTTTCAAGCCGAAAAAGAAGAGCCGCAACCACACGTGGTAGTAGCATTTGGATTACGGATTACAAACTGCGCACCTGATAAGTCTTCTTTATAATCAACTTCAGCACCCGCCAAATACTGAATACTCATCGAATCAATCAGTACCGTGACACCGCCGTTTTCAACGCTGGTATCATCCTCATTGACTTCTTCATCGAAGGTAAAGCCATATTGAAAACCTGAACATCCACCGCCTGAAACATATACTCGCAACTTCAGATTATCATTACCTTCCTCGGCAATTAGTTCGCTCACTTTAGAAGCAGCACTGTCAGTAAAAATAATTGGATTAGCCATAAAAATATAACACTCTATAAAATAAATTTAATTAAATTATGACTATACCTAGCGTTATAGTCAAGATTTATGGATACAGAGCTATTATCTGCAAACCGGTGTCTTCTTTTAAACCGAACATCAAATTCATGTTCTGAACGGCTTGCCCCGCTGCGCCCTTAACCAGGTTATCAATCACCGATAAAACGACAATCGTTTGCTTGCCTTGCGGTTGATGAATAGAAATCTGGCAGTTATTACTGCCCCGTACATTGCGCGTGTCCGGATGCGAACCTTGCGGCAAGACATCAACAAATACTTCATTCCGGTAACGTTGTTCATACAAGGCTTGTATATCTTCCAACTTCGCGCCGGAAAGCTGTCCATATAACGTGGCATGAATCCCGCGTATCATTGGTGTTAAATGCGGTACAAAGGTTAACTCCACCGGCTCTCCGGCGGAAAGCGTCAGTCCCTGTTCAATTTCCGGCAGATGGCGATGCCCACTCGCCGCATAGGCTTTAAAACTTTCGCCCGTTTCCCCCATTAAGGTAGTCAACTCGGCTTTACGCCCTGCCCCACTGACACCGGATTTAACATCGGCAATTAGATGATTAACATCTATCAAACCATTTTCAATCAGCGGTAAAAAACCCAGTTGCACCGCCGTAGGATAGCAACCCGGACAAGCAATTAATTTAGCTTGTTTAATCGCCTCGCGATTTACCTCCGGCAAGCCATAAACCGCCTCAGCAATTAAATAGGGACATGTGTGTTCCATACCATACCAGCGACTCCATTCTTTCGCGTCTTTCAGCCTAAAGTCCGCCGATAAGTCAATGACCTTAATACCTCTTGCTAACAACTCCCCAGCCAACAGCATCGCAGTTCCATTGGGCGTGGCAAAAAACAGCACATCACATTGAGCCAAGTTATCAATGTCTGGCGCACTAAATTCCACGTCAATGTAGCCACGCAAGCTGGGATATAAAGCATCCACCCTCAAACCCGCATCTGCGCGTGAAGTCACCACCGCCACTTCAATCTCGGCATGCAAGGCTAAAATCCGCAACAATTCAACACCCGTATAACCCGTTCCACCCACAATACCTGCACGAATCATCTGTTTTATCCTACTCACACATTGTTTATAAAAATAATCGAAGCATATAATAACCTCATCCAACTTTTTACAGAACCCAACTTATGCAGCTTACCAATAGCATGCGAGCCATAGAAATTGTAGCAAAGGCTTTAAAACTGACTAAACGTCCTATTCCCACGCCAGCGGATTATCAGGTATTAATTAAAATAGTCGCTGCTGGCGTTAATCGCCCCGATATTATGCAGCGTAAGGGTTTATACCCTGCTCCTTCCGGCGCATCCGATATACCAGGTTTGGAAATCGCAGGGACTGTCGTGGCAACAGGCGCGGCTGTCAGCCATCTAAAACCTGGCGACAGCGTTTGTGCCTTAGTGACGGGCGGCGGTTATGCTGAATATTGTCTAGCCTCCGCAGCCTTATGCTTGCCCATACCCGAAGGCTTGTCTTTTATACAAGCAGCCGCATTACCTGAAACTTTTTTCACCGTCTGGAGTACCGTATTTGACCGTGCCCATCTGCTGCCAAATGAAACTCTGCTGGTACATGGCGGTAGCAGTGGTATAGGCACGGCGGCAATACAACTCGCCAAGGCTTTTCACGCTAAAGTCATCGTCACCGCCGGCTCGGAAGCTAAATGTCAATTCTGCATGGAACTCGGCGCGGATGACGCCATTAACTACAAAGAACAGGATTTTGTTGAAGAAACCAACCGGCTTACTGATAATAAAGGAGTAGATGTCATTCTGGATATGATAGGAGGGGATTATTTTCCGCGTAACCTGAAATGTATGGCATCAGAGGCTCGGCTGGTACAAATAGCCATCCAAAACGGTGCTAAAGCTGAAATCAACTTGTTACCCATTATGCTGAAAAGACTAACCATAACCGGATCAACATTAAGAACCAGAAATGATGCCTTTAAAGCCCACATTGCCCAAAAACTGTATAAAAACGTCTGGCCTTTACTAGCAACCGGAAAAGTCAAACCCGTTATTTATTCCACCTTTGCACTTAATGATGCAGCCTTTGCCCATGAGCTCATAGAAAGCAGCCGACACATCGGCAAAATAATATTAGAGGTATAAACACATGACTTACACCACGCTTGTTTCTCCTGCCACACTCGATCAAAATCTTAATAACCCCAAATGGGTGATTGTGGATTGCCGCTTTTCTCTGGCGAATATTGATGCTGGTGGTTATGCTTATCGCCATGGACATATACCCCATGCCCGTTATGCCCATTTGAATAAAGACCTATCCTCACCCATCACCGCCTTTACTGGCCGCCATCCTCTTCCCGACTTTACACTTTTGGCAAAAAAACTGGGGGCTTGGGGCATAGCCAATGACAGCCAGGTGGTCGTTTATGACGATGCCGGCGGCGCGTTTGCAGCGCGCTTATGGTGGTTATTACGAAGTTTGGGGCACGACAACGTTGCCGTATTGAATGGCGGTATCCAGCACTGGCAAAAACAAGGCTTTTCCCTAACCACTACCTTGCCCACCATCCAATCCACCACCTTCCGACCGTATCTAAATACCGATCACTGGCTCAATGCCTCACAAGTCCAGAACAGTCTCGCTGAAAAAACGATATGCCTGATTGACGCCCGAACGCCCGAACGCTATCG